>NZ_CP132312.1:0-257500 GCF_030733845.1 Shinella zoogloeoides | reverse complement strand
TCGTCTTGTCGGCGCTGAGCGCCGCCATGATCGTCTCGCGATCGAAGCCGCGCGTCTCCAGTTCCCCGGCAAAGGTCGCCCGCTCGAGGAAGGAGAGATCCGCGCGCGCGCTGTTCTCCTGCCCCTGGGCGATGACATGGTCGCGGTCGGACAGAGCCTTGACGACGGCGCGGACCGGCCGGCCAAGCAGGCGGGCGGCCTTCGCGCGACGGTGGCCGAAGGCGATCTGGTAGGTGCCGTCCTTCGTGGGGTGCGGGCGCACGAGGATCGGCGAATCCTGCCCACGCACGCGCATCGCCTCGACGAGCTCCTGGAACTGCTGGTCGGAATGCACGAGGCGATCGGAAATGAAGGATTCCTCGATCTGGTCGGGTTCGAGCTCGATGACGACCTCGCCGGCCGTCAGCTTCGCCTCGATCTCCTTGGCCGCGTCCGCCTTGGCGGCCAACGCGTCGATGCTGCGGGTCACCGCGCCGAGAGCGCCGATGCCCTTGTAGGTAACGTGCTGGCGCGGCTCGTCCTGAACCGGGTTTACCGGCGTCAACTTTTCCGACGCCGGTGCTATCAGGTTGGAAAGAACGTTCTTGCGCGCCATGATCAACGCCCCCATGCCTTGTGAATGAGATCGACGATTTCCACGTTGACCGCCTCCATGGATTCCAGCGCACGGTCGTAGGTCGCCCGCGTGAATTGGCTGCGGTCCACCTCGTAGAGCGTCTGGTTGGTCAGCGCCGCATCCGCGATGGCGACGCTTCGCACCATCGGGCTGGTCAGCACATGCTGCTTGAACAGCGAACGCATGAAGGCGACCATCTGCGTCTGCGGTCCGTCCGCGGGATCGTAGCGGGTCACGAGATAGCGCAGCCAGTCGAGGTTCATGTTGCCGCCCGCGCTCTTCAGCGTGTTCAGCACCTCGCCCAGCATCTGCAGGAACTGGCACATCGACATGACGTCGAGCATCTGCGGATGCACGGTGATCAGCACCGCCGTCGCGCCGCAAATCGCGCTCATCGTCAGGAAGCCGAGCTGCGGCGGGCAGTCGATCACCACCACGTCGTAGTCGTCGGCGACGGAGGAGAGCGCCTCGTCGAGACGGGCGAAGAAGATGCGGCCGTAATCGCCGCTGTTGCCCTGTGCCAGGACGCGCGGCGTGTCGTGCTCGAATTCCATGAGTTCGAGGTTGCCCGGCACAATGTCGAGACCGGGGAAATTCGTCTTGCGGATGATCTCCTTCAGCGGCCGGCGCTGGTCGTCGTAGCGGATGGCGCCGTAAAGGGTCTCGTTCTCGTTGACGTCGAATTCCGGCTGGAACCCGTGGATCGCCGAAAGGCTTGCCTGCGGGTCGAGATCGACGGCGAGGACACGATGGCCGGTCAGAGCGAGATGCTGGGCAAGATGCGCGGTCGTCGTCGTCTTGCCGGAACCGCCCTTGAAGTTCACGACGGCGATGACCTGAAGGTGCTCGGCCCCGCGCCGGCGCGGCACATAGCGCTGACCGCGGCTGTTCTGCTCCAGATATTCACGCATCTCCTGCAATTGCTCGGCGGTGTAGGAGCGGCGGCCGGACGGCGTGACCTGCGGCAGCGGCCCCTTGGATTCGAGCGAGAGATTGCGCAGGTAGCCGCTGGTGACGCCGAGAAAATGCGCGGCCTCGCTCAGCTGGAACTGGCGCAGGTTCTTTTGCGCGACGGGCGGGAACATTTCCAGCCGGTGCTGCTTCAGCTTATCTGACAGTTCGTGCGCCTGTCCGATGATCAGTTGATCGACCTCGGAAATTGCCTGCCCGAACGTTGCGGCCATATTCATGTCCAGAATCTCAAGATGCGATTTCAAGCCTATATGAAGGATTAAATCGCATTTAGAACCGATTCTGATGTTAGAGCAAGGAATTAATGGTTAACGAAATGTAGCGGTGAGGCGCCCTACGCTGGCCTCTATCCGCTTGATCGTTGCCATTTTCAGGCACAGGCCGTCACAATCGCCTGCGGCGGTCCTTATAATATACCACAAAACCGTCCGAGACGGACGGTCGAACTCAACTCTTTTTCCGTTCTAGCGCAGAATGGCGGCCGCAAACAGGCCTCGGGGAGCTCTATCCACCGTCTATTGATTCGGCCGAGGGATGAAATACCGGCCGATATCCCGCACGCAGCGCCAGCACCGTCGAGGGCGGGGTGAGAAGCCCGTCGGCATGGTCGAGATGTTGTGGCGCAGCATAACCCGCAATGGTCCAGCGATACGCCAGCCCCGCGCGAAGCGTGAACACCTCCTTCCCGACGGCAACCACCGCGCCGCCGGGAAGGGCGGCCGGCGGGCCAGTGAATGGATGCAGCCGCTTTGTCCGGTGCATCAGGCGTTCGCCGTGCAGAACGGCGTCGATCGCACCGGCAGCGGGAAGCGCTTCCCCTCTTGCCGACGCCCAGCACGCGCGAAACCCTTCTGCCGCTTCCCGGCGGCAGAAGAAGCAGGGGCGGTGGCCGGCCGCTAGCGCCACGGCCTCATCGAGGAAGAACAGCTCCGTCCAGCTCCGGCCGCCCATCACGGTGCGGCGCCGCCCCTTGAAGTCGCAGGCACAGATCAGCCAGGCCTTGCTCGCCCAGCGTTTGGCAAGGAGCGTCCGCGTTGCCGGATCATGGATGATACCGCGATTGCCGGTGAAAAGGCCGCGCTGATCGATGGCGACGATCTCGCCGAAGGGGGTGACGCGATTTTGAAGCGGCATGGTGTGCCCTGCCTGAACGGCGCTCGGTTTCCGATTTCTTCTTGCCGCCATTCGTACCATAGTGGCGGGCGTCATCAACGGGCGCTACCGGATTCGGCCGGCGCCGAAGCAATCGAAGGTTCCCCATGCAGTCTCCCTGGCCCGAAGCCGGCACGCCGCTCGATCAGGTCGCAACCCCCATGCCCGTCATCGACGAAGACCGGCTCGCCGCCAATATCGCCCGCGCCCAGGCCTATATCGACCAGCACGGCAAGGCTTTCCGCCCGCACATCAAGACGCACAAGATCGTCGCCGTCGCGAAGGCGCAGCAAGAGGCCGGCGCGGTCGGCATCAACTGCCAGAAGATAAGCGAGGCAACCGTCTTCGCCGATGCCGGCTTCACGGACATCCTGATCACCTACAACATTCTCGGCGCGGCGAAGCTCGCCCGGCTGCGGGCACTGCATGAGCGCGTGCCGCATCTCAGCGTCGTCGCCGACAGCGCCGTGACGGTCGACGGGCTGGCCGGCGCCTTCGACGCGGCGCGTCCACTGACAGTGCTCGTCGAATGCGATACGGGCGGCAAGCGGTGCGGCGTGCAGACGCCGGAAGCCGCCGCGCAGCTCGCCGAACGCATCGCGGCCGCGCCCGCCTTGAATTTCGGCGGCATCCTCACCTATCCGGCACCGGGCGGCGCGGAGGCGGTCGAAGCCTTCATCACCGGGACGATGGCGCTTCTTGCCGCCAGGGGCATTGATTGCCCGGTCCGCTCCAGCGGCGGCTCGCCGGACCTCTACAAGGCCCATCTCGTGCCCTCCGCGACGGAGCATCGCGCCGGCACCTATGTCTACAACGACCGCAGCATGGTGCGCGCCGGCGAATGCAGCCGGGACGACCTTGCCATGCATGTCCTCGCCACGGTCGTCTCGCGCCCCGCGGAGGGCCGCGCCGTCCTCGACGCCGGCTCGAAGGCGCTGACTTCCGATCTGCTCGGCTTCAGCGACTTCGGCGAGATCGAGGGCTTCGAGGGCGCGCGCATCGTTTCGCTGTCGGAGGAGCATGCGGTAGTCGACATCGCGGCCTGCCGGGATACGTTCCCGCCGGTCGGCGGCCTCGTGAAGATCGTGCCCAACCATACCTGCGTCGTCAGCAACCTGTTCGACCGCATGGTCTTCCATCGCGACGGGATCGTCACGCGCGTGGAAGACGTCGCGGCGCGCGGCACGGTCTGGTGAGGCTTCCCAACGCGAAAGAGAAGGCCGGCGGTTTCGCCGGCCGCACCAATGACAGGAAAGACATCGATGGCTGACCACGACACGCCCTTCTTCATCGAGGATACCGACGAGAGCGAAATCTCCTCCGACGTCGCCGGCCTCGGCAACCTGCTGATGACCACGCATATTCCGCTGCGGGCGGATGGATCGCTGGAGACCGGCGATATCAGGACGCAGAGCATTGCGACACTGGAGAGCCTCAAGGCTTCGCTGGAAAAGGCCGGCAGCACCCTTGCCGACGTGCTGCACCTGACGATTTACCTCACCGACATGGCCGACCGCCCGGCCTTCAACAAGGTCTATTGCGCCTATTTCAAGAAGCCCTATCCGGTCCGTTGCGCCGTCGGCGTCAGCGCGCTTGCCGATCCCGGCATGAAGGTCGAGGTGACGGCCATGGCGGCGCGGCGCAAGCCTGCCTGAGCGAGCGGCGCCGCGGTCTTCGCGGCGTCCTTTCCGGCTTTCTGGAAGAGATGCCAGAGGCCGACCAGCCAATGAGCATATTTTCTATAAAAATAGTAGATTTAAGAAATCCGTGCCTGCTGCCACCCGTTTTCGTTTGCTATCCCTATGAACATCAGGGGTCACCAGCGGAGCGGGAACGATGAACGCCCATGTCGAAAACACGCATTTCAGCATCGCAAGCAAGGCACTGCTCGATCACCCGGCCGATGCCGACAGCCTGAAGGCGGCACTGCGCACGCTTGGCGGCGGGGTCAGCATCATCACGGCGGGGGAAGGGGAGGCCCGGACGGGCGCCACCGTCACCTCGGCGACGGCGCTCTCGGTCGAGCCGGCACGCATGCTCATCTCCCTCAACCGCACCTCCTCCACATGGCCCGTCGTCGAGCGCTTCGGCCATTTCGGCATCAACATCGCCGGTGCGGACCATGAAGCGCTCGCCAACCAGTTCGCCGGCCGCGGCGGCCTGCGCGGCCCCGACCGCTACCGCGGCGCGGAATGGACCACTGCCGTCAGCGGCGCACCGCTGCTGGTCGATGCGGTCGCGGCGATCGATTGTGCGGTCGAAGAGGCGATCGAGCGGCACAGCCATGTCATCGTCATCGGCAAGGTTCTGGCGATCCGCATCGGCGCCGGCCACTCGCTGCTCTATCAGGACGGCCGCTATCATGCCCTTGCCCGCTAAGGGCTAAGCGGCACCGGCCAATCATCCAATTTGCAATGCATGAACCCGCCGCCGGCGGGACCGAAGACTTGCGGCCGCATGCCGGCCGCCTTTCAGGAAAACGAAAGGACATGAGATGACACGCAAGATCAGGCTCGGCGCATTCCTTCCCGGTGGCGGGCAGCATATCGCCTCATGGCGGCACCCCGACCAGCCGGTGGACGGCGCAACCAGCCTCGAATTCCACAAGCAGCTCGCCCAGACGGCCGAACGCGGCCTCTTCGACGCCTATTTCCTGGCCGACAACCTCGCCGTCGGCTTCGGCGGCGCAAGGGAAGGCGGCAATGCCCGCGTGGCGGGCTTCGAACCTGTGACGCTCTTCTCCGCGCTCGCCCCCTTCACCAAAAATCTCGGCTTCATCGCCACGGCCTCCACGACCTATGAGGAGCCCTACAACACCGCACGCAAATTCGCCTCGCTGGATCTCCTCTCGGGCGGGCGGGCCGGCTGGAACGTTGTGACGACGACGGGCGATCCGACCGCGCAGAACTTCAACCGCGACACCCAGCTTCCTCATGCCGCGCGCTATCGCCGCGCCGCCGAGCATGTCGAGGTGGTCAGGAAGCTCTGGGACAGCTTTGAAGACGACGCCTTCATCCGTGAGAAGAAGACCGGCGTCTTCTACGATCCGCAGAAGCTGCATGAGAGCGAGCATCGCGGCGAGCATTTCCAGGTGCGCGGGCCGCTGAACGTTCCCAGGTCGCCGCAGGGGCATCCGGTCATCGTGCAGGCCGGCCAGTCCGAGGACGGCCGCGGACTGGCCGCCGCGACCGCCGAAGTAATCTTCACGGCGCACCAGCACATCGAGACGGCGCAGGAATTCTACCGCGACATCAAGGCACGCGCCCGCGGCCTCGGACGCAGCCCGGACCACATCCTCGTCATGCCCGGTTTCGCACCCTTCGTCGGCCGCACGCTGGAGGAAGCACAGGAGAAATACGAGCGCCTGACATCGCTGATCCTCGAGGAAGATGGCGTCGGCCTGCTCAACGGCCTCACCGGCGGCACGCTGGACCTGCGTGGCTACGACGTCGACGGCCCCCTGCCGCCCGCCCCGCCGACCGAGGGCATGAAGAGCCGCCAGGCGCTCATCCGCCAGATCGCGGACGAGAACAATTTCTCGATCCGTCAGCTCTATCAATGGGTTGCCACCGCGCGCGGCCACTTCACCATTGTCGGCACGCCCGAAACGATCGTCGATACGCTGCAGGAATGGTTCGAGAACGAGGCCGCCGACGGCTTCAACATCCTGCCGCCCTGGCTGCCGACCGCGCTCGACGATTTCGTCGATCTGGTGATCCCCGAACTGCAGCGCCGCGGCCTGTTCCGCACGCAATACGAGGGCACGACCCTGCGCGAAAACCTCGGCCTGCCGTTTCCCGTCAATCGCTGGGCCGGCGCCCGCACGGCCGTCCAGGCGGCGGAATAGGAGACGACCATGTCCTACGAAAACGTCAACTCCACCCTCGGCGCGGACTTCCGCCTCGCAAAGCGCCCACCGCCCGCGCTTACGGCAAAGGTGAACGCGGCCGTCTCCCCGTTCATCGCCCGCTACGGCTTGGTGATCGCCTTCCTCGCCCTATGGCAGATTTCGAGTACGCAGGGCTGGGTCAACCCGTCCGTCTTCCCGCCGCTCGACGTGATCGCCTCGGCCCTCTGGGACAGTCTTTCGAGCGGCGCGCTCGTCGATGACATCGCCATCAGCCTCCAGCGCTCCGGCATTGCCTTCGCCGCTGCGGTTGCCATCGGCATTCCGCTCGGCCTCGTCATGGGGCAGGCGCGCATCGTCGAACAGGCGCTCGATCCGCTGCTCCAGTTCTTCCGCCAGACATCGGCGCTCGCTCTCTATCCCGTCTTCATACTGCTGCTCGGGCTTGGCGAAACGTCGAAGGTCTTCGTCATCTTCTGGGCGACGCTCTTTCCGATCCTGCTCTCCACCATCGGCGGTGTGAAGGAAGTGGACAGGAAGCTCATCGAGATGGCGCGGACCTATGGGGCGAGCCGCCTGACGATCTTCCGCCGCGTCGTGCTGCCGGCCTCGGTCCCGGCGATCTTCGTGGGCCTGCGCCTCTCGGCCACCACGGCCCTGCTGCTGCTCATCGCCGCCGAAATGATCGGTGCCAACAAGGGCATCGGCTTCCAAGTGATGAACGCCCAGTACAATTTCCAGATCCCGCTGATGTTCGCCGCGATCCTGCTGCTGGCACTTCTCGGCCTTGCCGCCAATGCCGTGCTCGTCCTTCTCCAGCGCAAGCTATGCCGCTGGTCGCAGCCCGGCGCCTGAACCTCCTCCTCATTTTTCCAAAGGACACCCGACATGACCTTCCATTCCCGCAAGCTCCTCCTCTCCGCAGCCCTCTTCATAGGCCTTGCCGCCAATGCCTCGGCAGAAGACGTCAAGCTCCGCTTCCTGGCCAGCCAGGGCGGCCTCGCCGCCCATGAGCTGGCCGCAGAACTCGGCTATTTCGACGGAACCGGCATCACGCTCGAAAATGTCGGCTATGCCGGCGGCGGCCCGGCTTCGCTGATCGCGCTCGCCTCCGGCGACGTGGAGATCGGCAGCGCCGCCACCTCCGCCGTTCTCAATTCCATCGTCAGTGGCAACGACTTCGTCGCGGCCTATCCCTCGAACGGCATCAACAAGGAAGTGGAGTCGATCTTCTACGTCCTGGAAGACAGCCCCATCAAGTCGATCAAGGACATCGCCGGCAAGAGCATCGCCGTCAACACGCTCGGCGCCCATCTCGACTACACGATCCGCGAGGCGCTGCACTCGGTCGGCCTGCCGACGGACGCCGCCAACCAGATCGTCGTGCCGGGGCCGCAGCTCGAGCAGGTCCTGCGTTCCGGCCAGGTCGATATCTCCGCCTTCGGCTACTGGCAGACGACCTTCGAGGGCGTGGCGCGCAAGAATGGCGGTCTGCGCGCCGTCTTCGGCGATACGGAAGTCCTCGGAGAAATCGCCGGCGGCTTCGTGGTGCTGCGACGCGACTTCGTGAAGGCGCATCCGGAGGCGGCGAAGATCTTCGTCGAGCAGTCCGCCCGCGCGCTCGACTATGCCCGTGAACATCCGCAGGAAACCCGGGACATCCTTGCCAAGACGCTGAAGGCACGCGGCGAGAATCCTGATATCGCCCAGTATTTCCGCGGCTACGGCGTGCGCGCCGGGGGCCTGCCCGCCGAGCGCGACGTGCAGTTCTGGATCGACGTGCTGGTGCGCGAGGGCAAACTGAAGGAAGGCCAGCTCGCTGCCAAGGACGTGCTCTATTCGCCCGACGCGGCGACGAACTGAGGAACGACCATGAGCCTTACCTCCCAAACCGTTCGCGGAGAGGTGACGATCCGTCACCTCTCGAAATCCTTCACCCTCAACGGCAAGCCACTGCCGGTCCTCAGTGACGTCAACCTGAATATCCGCTCCGGCGAGAGCCTTGCCATCGTCGGCGCCAGCGGCTCGGGCAAAACGACGCTGCTGCGCATCCTCGCCGGGCTCGACCATGCCGATGGCGGCGAGGTGCTGATCGACGGCAAGGCCGTCAGGGGCGTCGGGGCGGAGCGCGCCGTCATCTTCCAGGAGCCGCGCCTCCTGCCCTGGCTGACGGTGCTGGAAAACGTCGCCTTCGGGCTCGACACGAGCGGCGTCGGCCGCGAGGAGGCGAAAAGCCGGGCCCGCCGCTATGTGCAGCTCGTCGGGCTTCAGTCCTTCGAGAACGCCTATCCGCGCCAGCTTTCCGGCGGCATGGCGCAGCGTGTCGGCATTGCCCGAGCCCTTGCCGTCCAGCCGGAAATCCTGCTGCTCGACGAGCCGCTCGGCGCACTCGACGCCATGACGAAGATCAGCATGCAGCAGGAGCTGACCCGCATCTGGCGCGACGAGGACGTGACCACCATCCTCGTCACCCACGATCTGGAGGAGGCGATCTATCTAGCCGACCGCATCCTCATCCTGCCGCGCGAGAAGAACGCGGCGCCGCGGCTGATCGAGATCGACCTGCCGCGCCCGCGTGACCGCAGCGCGCCGGAATTCGTGCGCCACCGGGAGGAACTGCTGAACCTCTTCGGGCTGCATTGACCGCAATCATCCACAAATGCCTTTGACCCTGCCTGCTCCGGCCGATAGACGAACGTCATCCGGCCGGGCGAGCGGGTCCTTTTTCGCGAAGCCCGGCCGGAACGGACAATCTTTCGACGGGGGCAGCCATGACCGATCTTTTCGACGCCGCGCCGCGCACCGGCTCGATGCCCCTTGCCGCTGAACTGCGCCCGGCGACGCTGGACGACGTGATCGGGCAGGAAAAGGTCATCGGCCCCGGTACGATGTTGCGACGACGCATCGCGGCCGGGCGGCTCGGCAGCATCATCCTCTATGGCCCGCCGGGCCTCGGCAAAACGTCGATCGCCCGCGCCATCGGCAACATGCTCGGCAAGAATTTCCGTCCGCTGCACGCCGCGCACAACAACGTCGCCGATATCCGCAAGATCGCGGACGAGGCGCGCATGCGCCCGACATTGCTCTTCGCCGACGAGGTGCATCGCTTCAGCGCCACCCAGCAGGATCACCTTCTGGCGCTCTGCGAGGAAGGCGTTGCCGACTTCATCGGCGCGACCACCGGCAATCCCTACCACACGCTGACGCCCGCGCTCATCTCGCGCTCGACCATCCTCAAGCTGGAGCCGTTGGCCATCGAGGAGATGGAGGAAGTGGTCCGGCGCGGCCTCCGTCATCTCGCCGACCGGGGCATCGAGGTTCGGCTGGAACCGGCCATGCTGCGCCGGATCGCCGGCCGCTCGGGCGGCGATGCCCGCCGCGCGCTGACGGTGCTGGAAAGCCTTGCGGTCGGCCACGCGGCAGGCGAGCCCGTGATCGTCACGGAAGCGATGGTCGAGGAAGCCTATGCCGCCGCGCCCGTCAATCACGACCGCTCGGGCGATGCGCATTACGACGTCGTCTCGGCTTTCGTGAAATCGATGCGCGGTTCCGATCCCGACGCGACGCTCTACTGGCTTGCCCGGCTCATCCACGGCGGCGAGGACCCGCGCTACATCGCCCGCCGCATCATGATCCACGCCTCTGAGGACGTCGGTCTCGCCGACAACACCGCCCTCCAGACCGCCGTCGCGGCGCTGCATGCGGTGGAGAAGATCGGTTATCCGGAAGCGCAGATCGTGCTCGCCCATGCCGCTCTGCACGTCGCCCGCGCGCCGAAATCAAACGCCGCCTGCCGCGGCATATCGCTGGCGCTTGCCCATGTGGCGAACGAAGCGCCGTCCTCCGTGCCGATGCATCTGCGCGATGCGCATTACAAGGGCGCGGCGGCGCTCGGCCATGTCGGCTACGCCTTCCCGCACGACGACGGGCGCGGCTGGAGCGATCAGGTCTATGCCCCGGACGTTGCCCGCGGCGCCTTCTACCAGAGCGACGCGCGCGATGCCGCGACCTTCGAGCGGCGCGCCGACGAGCACTGGGAGCAGGTGACCGGCCGACCGACGCCGCGCCGGTTTGGCGACAAACGCTAGTCAGGTTTCGGCAAGGCCGGCCCGGACGCGGTTGACGACCGTCCAGGCGAGCAGCACGCAGGCCATCGGCTGGATGTGCCACGTCCATTCCGGCAGCGTGCCGAAGCCCGCCACCAGCGCGCCCAGCGCGCCGAAGAGCAGCGCCCGGTCGCTCTTGCCCATCGGCCCCTCGTAGTTCCGGCCATTGCCATGGGCGACGCCGAGCACGCCTGCGAACTCCGTCAGCGTCGCGAGGAAGATGATCGCCGCCAGCCAGGGCAGGGAAAAGGGCGCGATCAGCGCGAAAGGCACATAGAGTGCGGCATCCGAAACGACATCCGCGATCTCGTTGAGATAGCCGCCGAGCGCGCTTTTCTGGCCATGCTCGCGGGCCAGCATGCCGTCGACGGCGTTGAAGGCCATGCGCAGGAACATCCAGACCGGGACGAGCGCGAAGAGCGCCGGCTCGGGCCGGGCGAGGAGAAGCGCGCCGATCCCGACGGAAACGACGGCCGCCACCAGCGTCACCTGATTGGCCGTGAGCCCCATGCCGGCCAGACGCCCTACCAGTGGACGAAGCAGGCTCTGAAAGGATGATTTCAGTTTATAGATCGACATGAACGCTCGAATCCGCTGGATTGCGTTCAACAAATGAAGACCCAACGCCATGAAATCAACTGCAAACATCGCTGCTCATCCGTATAGGGGAAGTGAGATCTGCATGAGGGGTGAGACAGCATGATGGAATCGGCGTTTGCGAGCCATGACGGCGTGGAGCTTTTCTACCGCTTCTGGCCCGCCCGCTCCGGCACGGCGAAGGGCGCGATCGTGCTCCTGCACCGCGGCCATGAGCATAGCGGCCGGGTGGCCCATATCGCCGAGGAACTCGGCCTCGACGATTTTTCGATCTACGCCTGGGATGCGCGCGGGCACGGCCGCTCGCCCGGCGAGCGCGGCCATTCGCCGTCCTTCGCCCATTCGGTGCGCGATCTCGACAGCTTCGTGCGCCATATAAGGGAGACGGGCGGGTTCGCCATGGACCAGATCGCCGTCGTCGCGCAGAGCGTCGGCGCCGTGCTGGCCGCCACCTGGGTGCACGACTATGCGCCTGACATCCGCGCGCTGGTGCTCGCCTCGCCCGCCTTCGACGTCAAGCTCTACGTGCCCTTCGCAAGGCAAGGCATCGCGCTCTGGCAGAAGCTGAAGGGCACGTTCTTCGTCAATTCCTACGTCAAGGCGCGCTTCCTGACGCACGATCCGGAGCGCATCGCCTCCTTCGAAGCCGATCCGCTGATAACCCGTCCCATCGCCTCCAATATCCTTCTGGAACTCTACGAGGCGGCCGACCGGGTGGTCGCCGACGCGCGCGCCATCACCGTGCCGACGCAGCTTCTCATCTCCGGAAGCGATTTCGTCGTGCGCCACGAGCCGCAGCACCGTTTCTTCGAAAATCTCGGCAGCACGATCAAGGAGCGGCATATCCTGCCCGGCTTCTATCACGACACGCTCGGCGAGCGGGACCGCGCCAAGGCGCTGGACAAGGTCCGCGCCTTCATCACGGCCCGTTTCGCGGAGCCGCCGGTCGTGGCGGATGTGCGGCGGGCGCATCTTTCCGGCTATACCCGCGACGAGGCCGATCGTCTGGCGACCCCGCTGTCGCTCTTCTCGCCGCGCGGGCTCTACTGGGCAATGACGCGGGCCTCCATACGCCTCGGCGGGTTGTTTTCCAACGGCATCAAGACAGGCATCCGCACCGGCTTCGATTCCGGCTCGACGCTGGACTACGTCTACGAAGACGAGCCGCGCGGCCTCGGACCGGGCGGACGGCTGATCGACCGGCAATTCCTCGATGCCATCGGCTGGCGCGGCATCCGCCAGCGGAAAATCCATCTGGAAGAGCTGATCGGCAAGGCGCTCGCGCGCCTCAAGGCGGAAGACAAGCCGCTCCGCGTGCTCGACATCGCCGCCGGGCACGGACGCTATGTGCTGGACGCGGTGATCGGCTCGCCGGCAAAGCCCGAAAGCATCCGCCTGCAGGACTATTCGCCAATCAACGTGGAGAAGGGCAGCGCGCTGATCGACGAACGCGGCCTGCGGGAGGTCGCATCCTTCCACCGGGCGGACGCGTTCGACACCGAAGGGCTCGCCGCCGTCGATCCGAAGCCGACCCTCGCCATCGTCTCCGGCCTCTACGAACTCTTCCCCGACAATGGCCAGATCGAAGCCTCGCTGGCCGGCCTGTCGCGGGCGCTGGAACCCGGATCGCTGCTGATCTACACCGGCCAGCCCTGGCACCCGCAGCTTGAGATGATCGCGCGGGCGCTGACATCGCATCGCGGCGGCGAGGCCTGGATCATGCGCCGGCGCACCCAGCAGGAAATGGACCAGCTCGTCGCCGCCGCCGGCTTCCGCAAGATCGAGCAGCGCATCGACAAATGGGGGATTTTCACCGTGTCTCTGGCGGAGCGCATCTGAGGACCGCATGGGGGAGGGGGTTGCATCCGTTCCGGCCGTCGACCGTCGCGCCGTCTTCCGCGCGGCGGCGCTCTGGCTCGCCGTCCTCGCGCCGTTCTTCTACCTCACCTACGGCACGGCGAACTGGCTGGCCTCGCTGCGCGCCGACGTGCCGAACCTCGCCTTCGGCTGGGAACGGTATATCCCCTTCATCGCCTGGACGATCGTTCCCTACTGGTCGATCAACGCCTTCTACGCGCTGTCGCTCTTCGTCAACGAGACACCGGAGGAGGTCGGCCGGCTGGCGCGGCGCTACCTCACAGCGCAGATCGTCGCCGTCGCCTGCTTCATCGCCTTTCCCTTGCAGGCGATTTTCGTGCGGCCGGAAACGGACGGCCTGCCGGGCTTCATGTTCGATGTCCTCGGCGGCTTCGACAAGCCGTTCAACCAGGCGCCGTCGCTGCATATCGCACTGCTCGTCATCATCTGGGATCACTGGCGCGGCCGGCTGCGCGGGGCGGGGCTCGCGCTCTGGCACGTCTGGAGTCTCTTGATCGGCCTTTCCGTGCTGACGACGCGGCAGCACCACATCATCGATATTCCCACCGGCGCGCTGCTCGGCCTCTTCGCCCTCTGGCTGTTTCCGCCGCGAAAACCCTCGCCACTCGCCGGCTTTCGACTGACGGACGATCCGAAGGCCTGGCGACTGGCAACTTGCTATGCCGCGGGCGCGGCGGCGCTTCTCGTGCTGACCGTGCTGGCGACGCGCGATTCCGGCGCCGGCCTGCTGCTCCTCTGGCCGGCCCTTGCCCTCGCCATCGTCGCGCTCGGCTATGCCGGCGCCGGGACGGCGGTGTTCCAGAAGCAGGCGGATGGCCGGATTACCCTCGCAAGCCGCTGGCTGCTCATGCCCTACCGGGCCGGCGCACGGCTCAATGTCCGCTGGTGGACCCGGCGGCTTCCGGCGGCGACCGAGATCGCGGACGGCATCTTCCTCGGCCGCGTCCCGAGGCGCCATGAGCTTTCGACCTATGTCGCCGTGATCGACATGGCGGCGGAATTGCCCGGCCTTGCCGTGGCGGGCCTTGCCTGGCGCGCCTTCCCCTCGCTCGACCTCATTCCCGTTCCCGCCGCCCGCATCCGCGATGCGGCCCTGGTGGTCGAGGAGGCGCGCCGCCACGGCCCGGTCCTGATCTGCTGCGCGCTCGGTTTCCAGCGCAGCGCCGTCGTCGCGGCCTGCGCCCTTGTCCGGGCGGGGCATGCCGGGAATGCCGCAGCGGCCGTCGCCCAGATCAAGGTGGCGGGAAGGCCCGTCCATCTTCCTTTCGAGGCCTATGCCCGCATCGAAGAGGCGGCGCGATGACCGAGTGGAAGACCCGCGCGACCGATGCCGCCCGGCGCCTCCGCCGTAACGCCCTTGCCGGCGGAGCGATGGCACTCCTCATTCTCGCCGTGGCCCCGCCGACGGCGGGTGCGCACGGCTTTACCGGGCCGCTCGCCTGGTGGCTGCTTCTCTTCTTCTGCCTGCTGCCGCTCGCGCTGTCGGTGCATCTCCTGTTCGATGCCGCGCTGTTCCGGCTCGCCGCATCCCACGAGGAAGAAACCACCGGACTTGCTGCCATCGACGACGTGCTCGCCCGCATGGGGCTTCGCAGCCGCGGCGGCGCGCCCGCGCCGCTCGACGCTCGCCTTGCGGGATGCCGCCGGCTCATCTGGAAACAGCGGATCGCGCTGATCGTGGGCGGGCTGCTCTACGCCGTGCTGCTGCTCGACACGGTGGATGGAGCGGGCCTGTGTTGAGCAACGGCGCTTCCCTCCTGCAAACCGTGTCCGGCGCGCTGCTCGCCGGCCTTTCGCGCGCCGTCACCGGCGTCAGGCCGATCTGGGCCGGCGCCGCGCCGAACGGCCGGCAGCGGATCTATTTCGCCAACCATGCCAGCCATGGCGACTTCATCCTGGTCTCGACCTGCCTGCATCCCGCCGAGCGCAGCCGCACCGCCGCCGTGGCCGGCGCCGACTACTGGAACGCCGACCCCGTCCGCCGCTTCATTTCCGGCAGGATGCTGCGGACGGTCCTCGTCGAGCGCAACTGGGTGGAGCGCACAGCCGATCCGATGCAGGTCATGCTCGCCGCGCTCGATGCGGGCCAGTCCCTGATCTTTTTCCCCGAAGGCACGCGCAACATGACGGAGGAGCCGCTGCTGCGCTTCCGCTCCGGCCTCTACAATCTCGCCGCCGCGCGTCCGAATGTCGAGCTCGTACCCTGCTGGATCGAGAACATGTCCCGCGTGCTGCCCAAGGGCGCGGTGCTGCCGGTGCCGCTGCTCTGCCGCGTCGTGTTCGGCGCACCGGTCGCGCTGGAGGAAGGGGAGGACCGCAAAGTGTTTCTCGATCGTGCAAGGCAGGCGCTGCTGGCGCTTGCGCCCAGGAAGGATGGAACCCGTTGATCAGCGACGACACCACACGCCTCGCCCTCGGCCTTGTCGCCGTGCTCGTCACGGCGAGCGTCGTTGCAGGGGTATTGTCCTACCGTAGCGCCAAGCCGCTGCCCTCCACGCTCGAAAACCTCAATGCGCGCATCAAGGCCTGGTGGATCATGGTGGCGGGCATCAGCCTCGCCTTCCTGTTCGGCACAGGCGGCGTGATCCTGCTCTTCGCCTTCGTCTCCTTCGCGGCGCTGCGCGAATATGTGACGCTTACCAATACCCGCCATGCCGACCGCTGGACGCTCATCGGCATGTTCCTCATCGTCATACCGGTGCAATATTACCTGATCTGGATCGACTGGTACGGGCTCTACGCGATCTTCATCCCGGTCTACTGCTTCCTCGCCATGCCGGCGCTGACGGCGATCCGCGGCGACACCTCCCGTTTCCTCGAACGGGTCAGCGAGCAGCAATGGGGCATCATGCTGTCCGTCTACTGCATCAGCCATGTGCCGGCGCTGGTGACGCTGCCCATTCCGGGCAACGAGGGACGCGGCCTGCTGCTCATCGCCTTCCTGATCGCGACCGTGCAGGGCAGCGACGTGCTGCAATACATCTTCGGAAAGCTGTTCGGCCGGCACAAGGTCGCGCCGAACATCTCGCCCTCGAAGACCTGGGAGGGACTGGTCGGCGGCATTGCGAGCGCGTCCCTGCTCGGCGCCGGGCTCTACTGGCTGACGCCCTTCTCGCCGGTCGAGGCGGGTGTCCTTGCGGGCCTTGCCTGCATCATGGGCTTTTTCGGCGGCCTCGTCGCCTCCGCCATCAAGCGCGACCGCGGGGTGAAGGACTGGGGCCATATGATCGAGGGCCATGGCGGCATGCTGGACCGGGCCGACAGCCTCGTCTTCGCCGCGCCCGTCTTCTTCCACATCGTCCGCTACACCTGGACGTGATCAACGCCGTTTCGGCATCGGCACAAGCGGCCCGAGGCTGTCGAGATAGGCCGACGCGCCGCCATTCTCGTAGGTGGAGAAGGTAACGGTGCGGTCGCGGTAGGATTTCAGCACCTGGCCGAGGCCGTTGGCCCCTTCCGCGCGCACCTGGCGCACCAGGCCGAGATCGATGTTGATCGGGAAGATTTCCGTCACCTGGCCGCACTGGTGCACGACATTGCCGGTCGGATCGGCCACGAGCGAGCGGCCGACGCCGCCGGCATCGAGCCCGTTCACGTCGACGACATAGCAGGAGAACATCGCCGCCGTCGCCTGCACGATGGCAAGCTCCGCCTTGCGGTCCGTCGTACCGGTCAGCACGGGATGGATGAGCACCTCCACGCCCGCCGACGTCAGCGTGCGCGTCGTCTCGGGGAACCAGATGTCGTAGCAGATGGAAAGGCCGAAACGGCCCACATCCGGCACGTCGAAGATCAGGAAGTCGGTCCCGCCCGTCACGCCCGCCTCGAAGGGCATGAAGGGGAACATCTTGTCATAGCGCCCGACGACCTCGCCGTCCGGGTTGATGACGATGGAGTGGTTGTACGTCCTGCCGTCGCGGTGCACGAAGTAGCTGCCGGGAATGATCCACACCCGGTGCTTCGCGGCGAGCGCCTGGAAAACGGCTTCGTCCGCCGCCGGGTTCTCCGCCGCGCAGGCATGCAGCGGACCGTGCATGGCAAGCTCGGAAAAGACGATCATGTCCGTGCCCGGATAGAGCGCCATGGTCTTTTCGATCTCGATCGTCATCGCCGGGATGTTGCGGCCGGAGATCGGTACGGGCATCTGGACGCCTGCGATCAGGAAGCGGGTATTTTCCCGGCGGCCGGTGGAGGTCGGCAGGACGCTTGCGTCGGAAAGGGAGCCTGACATCATTTCCAGATCTCGATGAAACTATTTGCCCGCGCGTGGCGCGGGCCGCGCCGGCACGCCCCGGGGCGAGGGGGAGACCAGATCGTCGAAGGCGACGCCGCGGTAGCGCTTGCTCGATTTGAGCACGATATAGCTGGAGAGGTTGCCGATCTTGGGACCGAGCCGCAGCAGCTCATCCGACAGCATCTGGTAGGAGCCGATATCAGGGCAGACGAAGCGCACGAGATAGTCGATCGGACCGCTGACCTTGGTGCATTCCACCACGTAGCGCATCTCCTCGACCATCTTCTCGAAGATCTCGAAATCCTCCAGACCATGGCTGTTGAGCGTCACCGCGGCGATGACGTCCACATGGCGGCAGACCTTCGCGAGATCGATGCTGGCATGGTAGCTGTTGATAACGCCGGCCTTTTCGAGGCGCTTGACGCGCTGAAGGCAGGGGCTCGGCGAGAGGCCCACGGCATCGGCCAGTTCCTGGTTCGTCACGCGCGCATTGGCCTGAAGACATGCCAGAATGCGCAAGTCGATCTGATCGAGCCGGATCGACCCGTCTTCATCCTTCATTCACTCGCCCCCTGCATGGACCGGGCCATGCGGCCTCCCGATGAGCGTGGCCCGAAGCCTCGAACCATAAGGATACGTTTGTTCCGACCCTGTCAAGCTGGCCTCCGGACCACATTGCGGCTCCCCCGCAAGACCCCGGGCACCGGCGATAAAAACTGTCGCAAAGGGCATGGCACGCAGCAGCAAGTGCCGGAAGACGACAGAAATACGGCAGCACCTTTGCCGCGCCCGGCGCTACAGTTTGCCATGTTGGAGGACATCGGAGGGGAGAACGATGGCATCATCTATCCTTGAGCAGATCACGCGCAAGAAGCCGGTCGACCGGCTCGTGGCCGACACGTCGGGCGCGGGTGACGGACACGGCCATCTCGGGCGCTCGATCACGCTGTTCCAGTTGATCATGTTCGGCGTCGGCGCGACGATCGGCACGGGTATCTTCTTCGTGCTGAGCGAGCAGGTGCCGGTTGCCGGGCCCGCAGTGGTCATCTCCTTCGTCATCGCGGCGGTCGCGGCCGGCCTTTCGGCGCTCTGCTATGCGGAAATGAGTTCGATGATCCCGGTCTCGGGCTCCTCCTATTCCTATGCCTATGCGACGCTCGGCGAGGGCATCGCCTTCTTCGTCGCCGCCTGCCTGGTGCTGGAATACGGCATCTCCGCCGCCGCCGTTGCGGTGGGCTGGGCCGAATATGTCGAGAAGCTGCTTTTCAACATCACCGGCATCGTGCTGCCTGGCTGGATGATCAAGGGGCCGATCACCATCGTCGATGGCGATCATCCCTTCGCCATGGCCTTCTTCCAGGAAGGCTCCGGCATCATCAACCTGCCGGCCGTCATCCTCGTCATGCTCTGCTGCGTCCTGCTGCTGCGCGGCGCGAAGGAATCGGCCCGCGCCAACGCCATCATGGTGCTGGTCAAGCTCGCCGTGCTCGCGCTCTTCATCGTGATCGCCGGAAGCGCCTTCAACAGCGCCAACTTCACGCCCTTCTTCAATGAAAGCGGCTTCGGCGGGGTACAGGCGGCCGCGGCCTCCATCTTCTTCACCTTCGTCGGCCTCGATGCCGTTTCCACGGCGGGCGAGGAAGTGGTCAACCCGCGGCGCAACCTGCCGATCGCCATCATCTCGGCGCTCGTCATCGTTACCGGCTTCTATGTGCTTGTCGCCCTCGCGGCGCTCGGCGTGCAGCCGGCCGGCGCCTTCGAGGGCCAGGAAGCCGGCCTTGCCACCATCCTGCAGAACCTCACGGGCGCCGCCTGGCCGGCAAACCTGCTTGCCGCCGGCGCGGTGATCTCGATCTTCTCCGTGACGCTGATCGTGCTCTACGGCCAGTCGCGCATCCTCTTCGCGGTCTCGCGCGACGGCCTTCTGCCCTCGATCTTCCACAAGGTCGATCCGCGCAGCATGACGCCGGTCGCCTGCACGATCATCGTCGCGATCTTCGTCTCGCTGATCGCCGCCTTCGTGCCCTCGGGCCTCTTGTGGGACCTGACCAGCATGGGCACACTCACCGCTTTCACCGTGGTTTCGGCCGGCGTCCTGATCCTGCGGTATACGCAGCCGGACATGCCGCGCGGCTACCGGGTGCCCTTCGGCCCCGTCCTGCCGATCCTCTCCATCACGGCCTGCCTTTACCTGATCTTCAAGCTGAGCTGGATGGTCTACGCCATCACCGGCGTCTGGGTCGCGATCGCGGCGCTCGTCTATTTCGGTTATTCCGCCCGCAATTCGCGGCTTGAAAAGCCGGATGCCCTCGGCGAGGCAGCGGAATGAAGATCCTCGTCGGACTTTCCGCCGACCAGGGCGGACAGGAGGCATTGGCGCTGGGCGCGATGCTCGCCCGGTCCTGCAAGGCCTCGCTTTTCGCCTGCACCGTGACGCCCGACACCTGGGGGCATCCCTCGCCGGCGCGCGTCGACGGCGAATATGGCAGCTTCCTCGCCCGCCACACGGTAACGGTTCAGGCAGAGGCGAAAGCGGCGCTGCCCGCCGACGTCACCGCCGAGTTCATGGCCGTTTCCGCCCCTTCGGCCCGCGAGGGCCTGATCAGGGCCGCCTCGGATATCGGGGCCGACTGCCTCGTGCTCGGCTCGGCACGCGAAGCGCCGCTCGGCTATTTCGGCGAGGGCGGCGTGACGACGGAATTGCTGCGCTCGGCGCATCTGCCGATCGCCGTGGCGCCGCACGGCTATTCGGCCGGGCCCGGGACCCTTGTACGACGGCTCAGCGCCGCCTATTCCGGCTCGTCTTCGGCACCCGGCATCGTCGCGCGCAGCGCCGCACTGGCCCGGGAATACACGGTTCCGCTCCGTCTCGTGACCTTCGTGGTGCGCGACAAGCAGATGTACCCGACGGGCGCGGGCTACGACGCGGAGCAGTTCGTTTCCAACGTGCTGCGCGAACAGGCGCGGGATGCCCAGACGGCCCTGCTGGCGGATCAGAAGGGCCTGTCCGCCGAAATCGCGGACGGGCCGACCTGGAAGGCCGCCTTCGAGTCGCTCTCCTGGGAGGAGGGAGAACTGCTCGTGCTCGGCTCCAGCAAGCTCGGGCCGATCCTGCGCGTCTTCCTCGGTTCGAACGCCCGCAAGATCGTGCACAACGCGCCCGTGCCCTGCCTTATCCTGCCCCGGGCCGAAGAATAATCGAAAAGGGGTATTCCAGCCGTTCGGGCAAGTCTCGTAGAGTGCAGTCAGGTCGGGGCAAAAGACGTGAAACACCGCCCCGCCGGAGGAAAACAGATGACGACAAAGACCTTCAACCAGCCGCTGGGCGGCAACGAAATGCCGCGCTTTGGCGGCCCCGCCACCATGATGCGCCTGCCGACGCAGCCGACCTCGGAAGGGCTCGACGCCTGCTTCGTCGGCATTCCCATGGATATCGGCACGTCGAACCGGCCGGGCACGCGCTTCGGGCCGCGGCAGATCCGCACCGAGAGCTGCATGATCCGCCCCTACAACATGGCGACCCGCGCCGCCCCCTTCGAAAGCCTGCAGGTCGCCGATATCGGCGACGTCGCGATCGACACGTTCAACCTGCCGAAATGCATCGACATCATCACCGATGCCTATCGCGACATCATCAAGAACGACTGCATCCCGCTGACGCTCGGCGGCGACCACACGCTCTCCTATCCGATCCTGCGGGCGATGGCGGAAAAACACGGCCCCGTCGGCCTTATCCATGTCGATGCCCATGCCGATATCAACGAGCACATGTTCGGTGAGCCGATCGCCCACGGCACACCGTTCCGCCGCGCGGTCGAGGCCGGCGTGCTCGACACCAAGCGCTGCATCCAGATCGGCGTGCGCGGCACGGGCTATGCCGCCGACGATTTCGACTGGTCGCGCGAGCAGGGTTTCCGCGTGGTGCAGGTGGAAGAGTGCTGGCACAAGTCGCTGACGCCGCTGATGGAGGAAGTCCGCGCGCAGATGGGCGACCGCCCGGTCTATCTCTCCTTCGACATCGACAGCCTCGATCCGTCGATCGCGCCCGGCACCGGCACGCCCGAGATCGCCGGCCTCAACACGATCCAGGCGCTGGAGATCATCCGCGGCTGCTGGGGCCTCAACCTCGTCGGCTGCGACCTCGTCGAGGTCTCCCCGCCTTACGATCCCTCGGGCAACACGGCGATCACGGCGGCCAACCTTCTCTTTGAAATGCTTTGCGTCCTTCCGGGCGTGCAGAGGCGATAACATCATGGCAGACACCCGTCTCACCACCGGCGAATACCTCGTCCGTCTCCTGGAATCCTACGGCGTCGAACTGATCTTCGGCATCCCGGGCGTCCACACGGTCGAACTCTATCGCGGCCTGCCGGCCACGAAGATCCGCCACGTCACGCCGCGCCACGAACAGGGCGCGGGCTTCATGGCCGACGGCTATGCGCGCGTGACGGGCAAGCCGGGTGTCTGCTTCATCGTCACCGGCCCGGGCATGACCAACATCGCCACCGCTATGGGCCAGGCCTATGCGGATTCGGTGCCGATGCTGGTCATCTCGGCGGTGAATTCGCGCGCAGAGCTCGCCATGGGGCAGGGGCGGCTGCATGAACTGCCCTCCCAGCGCAATCTCGTGGCCGGTGTTGCCGCCTTCAGCCACACGCTGCTCGATCCCGCTCAGCTTCCCGAGGTGATGGCGCGCGCCTTCACCGTGTTCAATTCCGGGCGCCCGCGCCCCGTCCATATCGAAATCCCGCTCGACGTGATCGTCGCCGAAGCGGAGCACCTCTCCGCGGACGCCTGGCCGCTGCCGGGCCGCGCCGCCGCAGATCCTTCGGCCATCGAGAAAGCAACATCGATCCTCAAGGCCGCCAAGCGTCCGATGATCGTCGCCGGTGGCGGTGCCGCCGATGCGGCGGCGGAAATCACGGCCATCGCCGAAAAGCTCGACGCCCCCGTCTTCATGACGATCAACGGCCGCGGCATCCTGAAACCCGGCCATGCGCTGACCATGACCGGCAATCTCAGCATGCAGCCGCTGCTCGACGAGCTTGCGGCAAGCGACGCGATCCTCGCCATCGGCACGGAGTTCGGCGAGACGGAGATGTATCCCGAGCCGAAGCCGCTGACCTTCGGCGGCCCGCTCATCCGCATCGACATCGACCCGGCGCAGATCGTCACCGGCCTTCGCTGCGACGTGCCGATCGCCGCCGACGCAAAACTCGCCGCCGCCAGCCTCGACGCCGCTCTTGGCGAAACCCGCAAGACAGGCGACGGAGCGGCGCGGGCGAAGGCAGTCCGTGAAAAGGTGGCCGCCGGCCTGTGGCCCGCCTGCCGCACCCATGGCAGGCTGATGGAGATCGTCACCCGCGCGCTGCCCGATGCGACGGTTGCCGGCGACCAGACCGAACCGGTCTACGCGGTCAATCAGTTCTACCAGGCGCCGCAGGTGCGTTCCTTCTTCAACTCCTCCACCGGCTACGGCACGCTCGGCTACGGCCTGCCGGCCGCCTTCGGCGCCAAGCTCGGCGCGCCGGACCGTCCCTCCGTCTGCCTCATCGGCGACGGCGGCCTGCAATTCTCCGTGCAGGAACTGGCGAGCGCCGTGGAAGCGGGCATCGCCACGGCCGTCGTCATCTGGAACAACACCAGCTACGGCGAGATCAAGGCCTTCATGGCCGAGCGCGACATCCCGCAGATCGGCGTCGATATCTTCACGCCCGATTTCGTCGGCCTCGCAAAGGCGCTCGGCTGCGAAGCCTCGCGCCCGGCCTCCCTTGCGGAACTCGAAGGCGAACTCAAGGCCTCCGCCACCCGCAAGGTGCCCACCGTGATCGAAATCCAGGCAGGCTCCCCGCTTGCCGATGCGCTGACGGCGTGAGGCGAAGATGCGGCACCAGCTCTACATTGACGGTCGCTGGCAGGACCCTGTAGAGCCCGGCCGCATCCCGGTCTTCGATCCCTATCGCGGCACTGTCTACCATGAGGTCTCGGCCGGCGGCCCGGGAGACGTCGCCAAGGCCGTGGCCGCCGCCAAGGCGGCCTTCCCGGGCTGGCGCGATGCGGGCGGGCGCGAGCGCGCCCGCTATCTGGGCGCGATCGCGCAAAGGCTGCGGGACCGCGCAGAAGAGCTGGCTCGCCTCTCCTCGCGCAACAACGGCAAGCCGATCGCCGAGGCGCGCATCGACATGGCCGATGCGGCCGCGTCCTTCGCCTACTATGCCGAACAGGCCGTCGTCCTTCAGGAGCGACAGGATGCCGATGTGGCGCTTCCCGATAATGGTTTTCACGCCCGGCTGCGCCAGGAACCCGCGGGCGTCGCGAGCCTTATCGTGCCCTGGAACTTCCCGCTGGTGACGACCTCGTGGAGAGTTGCCCCGGCCCTTGCCGCCGGCTGTACCGTCGTGCTGAAACCCTCCGAGATCACCCCCGTCGTGGAGCTGGAACTCGGCGCTATCGCCGACGAGATCGGCCTGCCGCCCGGCGTGCTCAACATCGTCACCGGCACCGGCGAGCGTGTCGGCGCGCCGATGACGACCCATCCGGACGTGGCCAAGGTTTCTTTCACCGGCTCGAACGCCGTCGGCGCGCGCGTCATGGCGGCGGGTGCGCCGGGCGTCAAATCGGTGAGCCTGGAACTCGGCGGCAAATCGCCCATCGTCGTCTTCGCAAATGCGGATTTTGACGAGGCCGTGGAATGCGTGCTCGGCGGCATCTTCTTCAACGCCGGCCAGATGTGTTCGGCCACTTCTCGCCTTCTGGTAGAAAAACCCATTGCGCCAAAACTGATCGAGGCCATAATCGCCAGAAGCCGAGCCTTGAAGCCCGGCGATCCCCTGGACGAGGGCACAGAGATCGGCCCGATCACCATGAAGGCGCAGCATGACAAGGTGCTCGCCTATATCGAACGCGGCAAGGCCGAGGGCCTGTCGCTGCTGGCCGGCGGCGGCAAGCCGGCCGGCCTCGACGGCTGGTTCGTCGAGCCGACGATTTTCGGCGACGTGCCGGCGACCAGCGCCCTCTGGCGCGAGGAGATTTTCGGTCCGGTCCTGTGCATCCGCACCTTCGAGACGGAGGAGGAGGCCATCGCGCTCGCCAACGACTGCGACTTCGGCCTCGTCGCCACGGTCGTCAGCGGCGACGAGGAACAGGCGAACCGCGTGGCGGATGCCATCGAGGCCGGCCATATCTGGATCAACAGCCCTCAGGCCATTTTCGTCGAGACGTCGTGGGGCGGCTTCAAGGCGAGCGGCATCGGCCGCGAGCTCGGGCCGTGGGGCATGTCGTCCTATCTGGAAGTCAAACACGTCACATCGCGCCTGAAACGCTGACCAACCGACGGACCGGGGGGCATGTCGAAAAAGAAGAAAGAGAAGAAGAAGGAAAAGAAGCGCGACAAGCGCAAGAAGCACTCGAAGTCACATGAGGGGTACATCATGGAAACCATTCGCAACGTCGCCGACCTTCGCGTCGTCATGCATCGCAACGAGCGCCCGATCTATTTCATCTCCGC
The DNA here is from genome assembly GCF_030733845.1 of Shinella zoogloeoides. Taxonomy (NCBI): domain Bacteria; kingdom Pseudomonadati; phylum Pseudomonadota; class Alphaproteobacteria; order Hyphomicrobiales; family Rhizobiaceae; genus Shinella; species Shinella zoogloeoides. Next base: position 232,591 of record NZ_CP132312.1, on the reverse strand, counting down.
AACGAACTTCAACCTGATCGGCATCGACGAATGGGTGCGGAATTTCAAGTTCGTCAGCTATATCGACTGCTTCGACGGCCGCCACCCCAACGTCTTCGTCCCCTCCGAAATCCCCCATGCCGAATTCGAGAGCATCGAGGACATCAACAACTACCTGCTGCAGCACAAGGAAGTGATCGACTACATCACTAGGCGCGGCGGCCGGGCGGTCGCGACCTTCCTGATGTTCGACGAGACGACCGAGGAGATCTGCAAGGAACTCGGCATCGAGGTCTGGTTCCCCAAGGCGAAGCTGCGCCAGCGCTGCGACAACAAGATGGAAACCGTGCGCATCGGCAACAAGGCGGGCGTGCCCTCCGTGCCGAACACACTGGCGCCGGCCCGCACCTATGAGGAGCTGCTGTCCTCAGCCAAAAAAGCGGGCATCGGTGCGGACCTCGTGGTGCAGACCGCCTTCGGCGACAGCGGCCACACGACCTTCTTCATCGCCAGCGAGGAGGACTATAACCGTCACGCCGCGGAGATTTCCGCAGAAGACGAAGTGAAGATCATGAAGCGCATCAAGTGCCGCGGCGCGACGATGGAGGCCTGCACGACCGGGTCCGGCACGCTGGTCGGCCCGCTCCTGACGGAGGTCGTCGGCCAGCCCGCGCTGACGCCCTACAAGGGCGGCTGGTGCGGCAACGAAATCTTCCCCGGCGCCTTCTCCGAAAAGATCCGCGCCAAGGCGCGCGACATGGCATACCGCTTCGGCAACCAGTTGCGCGAGGAGGGATATCGCGGTTATTTCGACCTCGATTTCCTGATCGACGTCGAGGACAACGAGGTCTATCTCGGCGAACTCAACCCGCGCATCTGCGGCGCCAGCTCCATGACGAACCACGCCGCCTTCGCCTATGCCGATGCGCCGCTCTTCCTGTTCCACCTCATGGAATTTTCCGGCATCGACTACAAGATCGACGTGGAGGAGCTGAACGACCGCTGGGCGCGAAAAGAGTTCATCGATTCCTGGTCGCAGGTGGTCATCAAGTCGACGGAGGACCTCGTCGACATCGTCACCCATGCGCCCGCAAGCGGCATCTACCGCATGGCGCCCGATGGCAGCGTGTCCTACGATCGCTTCGACTATCACCGCCAGGCGATCGAGAGCGACGAGGAGGCCTTCTTCCTGCGCATCACCGGCCCGGGCGACTACCGCTACGAAGGAGCAGACCTCGGCATCCTGATCACGCGCGGGCGGGTGATGGACGACGAATTCGAGCTGAACGAGCGCGCCAGCAACTGGATCAAGGGCATCAAGCGCCTCTATGCCAGCAAGCCGCTGACGGAGATCCAGCGCGACGACGCGCCGGAAGCCGGCTCCTTCAAGATTCTGTAGGGCGCCATGGACCTCCAGTTCGAAGCCATCGACGAAGACCTGCCCGGCCCGAAATGGCGCCGGGTGTTCGATCGTCATTGGCACGCCTATAGCCGCTGGTTCGTGCGTGACGGGGTCCGTTCGCGCCCCACCTATTTCATGAGCCTGAAGGCGCTGCGCACCCACATGCCGGAACTGCTGCCGACCTATGAGGCCATCGTCGCGGCGGCCGGCGGCGGGGACCTCGAGGCGCGGTTCCTCTCCATGTGGTGCCCCCCCTTCTATGTCGGCGGCTGCTCGCAGGCGATCCTGACGGGGGCGGAGCCGGCACTCATCCGCAACTACGACTATAGCCCCCGCCTTCTCGAAGGCACCTGGCTCGCCTCGCGCTACAACAAGCGGGTGGTGGCGGTGGTCGATTGCCTGTGGGGCGTGCTCGACGGCATCAACGAGGATGGGCTTGCCGTCTCGCTCTCCTTCGGCGGGCGTACGGCGGCAGGGCAGGGCTTCGGCATTCCCGTCGTGCTGCGCTACGTGCTGGAATTCGCGAGCAACACGGCCGAGGCCGTCGCAATGCTCCAGCGCATTCCCGTTCACATGTCCTATTCGATCGCCATCATCGACCGGGACGGCAGCCACGCGACGGTCTATGTCAACCCGGACCGCCCGGCCGAAGTGGTGGAGCGGCGCGTCAGCACCAACCACCAGCACGGCGTCGAATGGGCGCGCCATGCCGAGACCACCCGGTCGATGGAGCGCGAGGCGTCGCTGGAGAAAACGCTTGCCGGCACGGCCGATACGCAAGCCGTGCTTGCCAGCTTCCTGCGCCCGCCGGTCTACCAGACCTCGTACGGACGCGGCTACGGCACGCTCTACACCGCCGCCTACCACCCGCTCGACGCCTCGGTGGAACTGGTCTGGCCGGGATCGGTGTGGCGGCAATCCTGCACCGCCTTCGAGGAGGAGGTGCGCATCATCCGCTTCAACGATGGGGATTCCGGCGGCTTCGCGCCGACCTTCAAGCAGGGCGCGGTGAGCAGCTAGGGGTCAGGGAGATCTGCAATGAAAGTAGTCGTTCTGGGCGCCGGTGTCGTCGGCACGGCGGCGGCCTGGTATCTGTCGAAGGACGGCCATGACGTGACCGTGCTGGAGCGCCACGAGGACGTGGCGCGCGGCACCAGCCAGAGCAATGCCGGCCTCGTCTCGCCGGGCGATTCCACCGCCTGGGCTTCACCCGGCGCGCTCGCCACCTTCATGAAGTCGCTCTTCCGCTCAGACCTCGGCATCAAGGTGCGCTTTTCGCTCGATCCGCAATTCCTTTCCTGGTGCCTGCGCTTCCTCATGCAGTGCACGCAGGCCCGCGCCAACGCCAATACGGACGTCAAGCTGCGCCTCGCCTTCTATGCTCGCCAGTGCATCAACGCGCTGCAGGAGGAAACCGGCATTTCCTACGACGACCGGCGCAAGGGCATCCTCTATTTCTACCGTTCGCAGCAGAGCATGGATGCCGGCGCGAAACACATGCGCTACATCGCCGACCGGGGCCTTCAGATCGAAGTGGTCGATCGCGAACGGCTGGTAGCGCTGGAGCCGGGCCTTGCCGCGGTCAAGCACCAGCTTGCCGGCGGCGTCTATTCGCCGATGGACCAGACGGGGGACAGCTCGCTCTTCACCCGCAGCCTCGCCGAACAGGCCCGCACCCGCCACGGCGTCGATTTCCGCTTCGGCACAACCGTCACCGGTCTCGACGTAGAGGGCGGGCGGGTCAAGGCCGTGCTGACGGACAGGGGGCAGGTCGCCTGCGACGCCGTCGTGCTGTCGCTCGGGCCGGAGAGTTCCCTGCTCGCCCGCAAGATCGGCATCGACGTGCCGGTCTATCCCGTCAAGGGATACACTGCGACGCTTCCCATAGACGCGGACAATGGACCGACCATGGGCGGCGTCGACGAAGACCGGCTGATCGCCTATTCGCGCCTCGGCAACCGCCTGCGCCTTGCCTCGACGGCGGAGTTCGCGGGCTACGACCGTTCCTTCAAGCCGTCCGATTTCGCCACCATGTTCAAGACGGCGCACGATCTCTTCCCCGGCGCCATCGACGAGACCAAGGCCGTGCTCTGGTCGGGTCTGCGGCCGATGATGCCCGGATCGGTGCCGGTGCATGGGCGCGCGCGCTACGAAAACCTCTTCCTCGATACCGGCCACGGCCATGTTGGCTGGACGATGGCCTGTGGCTCGGGAAAGCTCATCGCCGACCTCGTCTCCGGCCGCAAGCCGGAGATCGATACCGCAGGCCTGCTCTACAGGAACTAAGCATTTCCACGAAAAGTGGGAATGCACCAAACAAGGGATCTCAATGTCCGATCCGCAAATCTCGATCGATCTTGCCTGCATCGAACGCAATGCCCGCGCGGTCGTTGATCTCTGCCGCGGCGCGGGCATCACGCCGTTCGGCGTTACCAAGGGCACCTGCGGCATGCCGCAGGTCGCGCGCGCCATGCTGCGCGGCGGCGTGGCGGGCATCGCCGAATCCCGCTTCGAGAACATCCGCCGCCTGCGCGATGCCGGCATCGACTGCCCGGTCATGCTGCTCCGCTCGCCGCCGCTGACGCGGGTGGAGGAACTGGTGCGCACCGTCGATATCAGCCTGCAATCCGAGTTGCAGTTGATGCGCGAGATTTCCCGCGTCGCCGAACGGCTCGGCCGTGTGCACGACGTCATCCTGATGATCGACCTCGGGGACCTGCGCGAGGGAATCTGGCCGAGCGACCTCATCCCCACCGTCGAGGCGGTGATGGACCTGCCCGGCGTGCGCATAGCCGGCGTCGGCACCAACCTCACCTGCTTCGGCGCCATCATCCCGACGCAGGAGAACCTGACGCAGCTCGTCGCCCACGCCTACAAGGTGGAGAGCATCACCGGCCGCCCGCTCGATTGGGTCTCCGGCGGCAACTCCTCCTCGCTTCCCCTGCTTCTGGCCGGCGGAATGCCTGTCGGCATCAACAACCTGCGCATCGGCGAGGCGATCCTGCAGGGCGGGCGCGACACCTTCCTCACCGAGCCGTGGGAGGCGCTCGACCGCGATGCCTTCGAGCTCACCGGCGAACTGCTGGAAGTGAAGGTCAAGCCGTCGATGCCGATCGGCAAGTCCGGCCTCGACGCCTTCGGCAACGCGCCGGTCTTCCTCGACGAAGGAGACCGGCTGCGCGGCATCGCCAATATCGGCCGCGAGGACGTGATCGCCGAAGGGCTCATCCCGGCGCGCCCGGGCGTGCGTGTGCTCGGCGCATCCAGCGATCATCTCGTGCTCGATCTCACCGAGGCCGATCCGCCCTTGCAGGTGGGCGAGAATGTCAGCTTCCGAATGAACTACGGCGCGCTGCTGACGGTGATGACGTCTGAATATGTGGAGAAGGTTCCCATGCGGGATGTGCAGAAAGCGGGCGCGCGCAAGACCTATGAAATCGAGACGGACGCCATCGGCGGCGCGCTCGTGGTCGTGCAGAACATTGTCGAGCGCATCGAACATCTCGGTTTCGAGCGGGATACTGATGGCGATGCGCGAAGGCTTTCCATCTGCGCCCGCCGGCGCGATATCCTGCCCTTCGTCGAAGCGGCCGGCCGCCGGCACGATGCGCTCGGCCTGGTCTGGATCGATTCCGACGCCGCCATGATGCCGGATGGAGATGACGACGCGCCGCCACCGGAAAATGCCGTGCTGCGCCGCATGCTGGCCCGCCTGCCGCCGCATATCGCGCCTGAGAACATCGTGCTCGTCGGCCTGCGCAATGCAGCGCCCGAAGAGGCGGCGACGCTGAAAGCTTCGCGCATCCGCACCTTCACCATGGCGGAGATCGACGCCGTCGGCCTGCGCCAGGCGATGCGCGACGCAATCGCCATCGCCTCTGCCGGCACGCGCGGTTTTCACCTCTGCTATTCGCCGACTGCCACCGACATGTCCGGCTGGAGCGGCGGCATCGGCGGTATCACCGTGCGCGAGACCCATTCGGCGATGGAGATGGCGGCGCTCAGCGGCAAGTTGCGCTCGCTGAGCGTTTCAGGCATTGATGCCGCGCTGCCATCGCCGATCGGCGCGGAATGCGCCAACTTCATCCTGTCGGCTTTCGGCAAAACCATTCTTTGATCAAACAGGGAGACTTTTCATGATCAAGCGCATCAAGCCCGGCAAGCGTTTCTGCGGCGCCGTCGTCGTCAACGGTGTGGTCACCACGGCCGGTGTCACCGGCGAAGGCGCCGACACGGTCGCCCAGACCCGCGACATCCTCGCGCAGATCGACGGCCTGCTCGCGGAAGCCGGCACCTCCAAGGCCAAGCTCATCAGCGCCGCCATCTGGCTGCGCGACATCGCCCATTTCAACCAGATGAACGAAGTCTGGGACCAATGGGTCGACAAGGACAACCTGCCGGTCCGCGCCACGGTGGAGGCCCGCCTCGCCGCGCCGGAACTGCTGGTGGAAATCCAGGTGACGGCGCTCGTCTGAGCGAGCCCGTCAGGAAACAAGGCCGGGGCTGCGAAAGCGGCCTCGGCCTTTCCGTGTCAGCCCATCGTGAGCGGCTGGCAATGCAGGTAGCGCGCGACCTTGCGCTTGGCGGCGATATCCGCCCAGACCAGCTCCACGTCGCTCGCCTTGAGCCCCGTCGCCTCGGCGATCTTTTGCGCCGGCACGGCGTTTTCCAGACCGTAAAGGCAGATGTCCATCTTGTCGTAGGGCAGGGCGAAGTAGAACTCCTCCTGCGTCTGCGGCAGCGAATAGGTGTCCGTGGTCGGCGGGCGGGCGAGGATTTCCGAGGGCACGCCGAGATAGGCGGCGAGCTGGTAGACCTGCGACTTGTAGAGATGGGCGATCGGCTTGATATCGGCCGCGCCGTCGCCGTTCTTGACGAAGAAGCCCTGGTCGTATTCCAGCCGGTTCGGCGTGCCGAGCACTGCGAAGTTCAGGCGGTCGGCATGGTAATATTCGAGCTGCTTGCGCGTGCGCTGCTTCATGTTCGTCGCCGCGACAATGCCGAGATAGGCATTTGCCGACAGGCGAACCTTGCGCATTTCGCCGTCGGGCGAGCGCACGACGAGCGAGGAGATGTTGTAACCGCCAGTCGTCATCGGGTTGTCGAAGACGATCTTGGAGGCCCAGCCGGCTTCATATTCCGGCACGGCCTCGCGGATGAAGGCGTCGCGGCGCTCGTAGCAGCCCATGGCCGCGAGCGACGGCCCGATATCCTCGACCACGCTGTCGATGCCGAAGGTCTCCGCCACGCTGCGCCCGAGGCGCAGGCTCTCCGGGTCGGAATCGTTCTCCGGCATATAGAGGGCAAAGACGTTCTTCGCACCGAGCGCGCGCACCGCAAGCGCAGCCGAAAGGCTCGAATCGATGCCCCCGGAAAGGCCGAGTACGAGCCCGCGCTTGCGCAGGTCGGTGCGCAGCTTCTCGCGCATCCAGGCGGTGATGCGCTCCACCTCCGCGGCGGGATCGAGCATGAGCGGCGCGAAGGAGGGCGTATGGGACGTCGGTGCGATCATGCGTTCGATCCTGTCAGGGTGGCGGTTTGGGCGGCGAGCCTGCGGCTTGCCTTGCCGGATTCGGTCTTGGGCAGAAAAGCCCGGAATTCGACGACCTTCGGGACCATGTGATCCTCGAGGTTGCGCGCGCAGAAACGCATCACGTCCCGTTCGGTCAGGGCGGGATCGGAAGCGACGACGATCGCCTTGACGGCCTCGCCGAGCACGTCATGGGGAACGCCGACGACGAGCGCTTCGGCGATACCCGGCATGCGGTGCAGCACGTCCTCCACCGCCTTCGGCGCGACCTTCTCGCCGCGCGGCTTGATGATGTCGTCCGTGCGGGCGACGAAGGTGAGGTAGCCGTCCGCATCCGCGGTGAAAAGGTCGCCTGTGTGAAGGCGGATGGCTCCGGTGTCCGGGTCCGGCCGCAGCGCCTTGCAGGTCGCGGCCTCCTTGCGCCAATAGCCTCGCATGACATTCGGCCCGCTGATCACCAGTTCGCCGACCGTGCCCGGCGGAACCGGCAGACCGGCGTCGTCCACCACCGCGGCGCGGGCCCCCGGTATGGCGATGCCGACGGATCCGCGCCGCGCGTCGATCTCCTCCGGCGGCAGGAAGGTGGCGCGGGTGCATTCGGTCTGGCCGTACATCACATAGAGGCGGACATGGGGCAGGAAGGCGCGCATCCGGTCGAGATGCGCCAGCGGCAGGGGCGCGGCGGCGCTCGTCATGTAGCGCAGGCTCACAAAGAGCGACGGATCGAGGTCTCGCGCCTGCATCATCATCGCGGCCATCGCCGGCACCAGCGGAAAGCCGGTAACGCGCTCGTCGCGGATCTTCTCGAAGATCGCCTGGGGGAAGGCGAAGGATTTTTCGATGACGAGCGTCGCGCCCGTCAGCATCGCGGTCACGAGCTGGTTGAGCCCGTAGCCGAAGGACATGGGCAGGACGACGAGGATCGTGTCGGCGGCAGTGTTTTCGAGGTAGGAGGCAATCGACCGCGCCGCCGCATCCATGTTCTCGTGCGCGAGCATCACGCCCTTCGGCTCGCCCGTCGAGCCGGATGTATAGATCAGCGCGGCAAGGTCGGTATCCGGCAGGATGTCGGCCGCGAAGGGCTCGGCTTCGAGCCCCGCCTGAAAGCTCCGGCCGTCGCCCGTCACGAGGCGCGGGATGGCCGAAAGCCCGGCGGTCGCCTCGACCAGCCCCTCAAGTCGGTTTTCCGTGGCGATGATCGCCGGCGTGCAATCGCGCGCGATCTGCGAAAGGCGAGGCCCCTTGCTCGACGGGTTGACCGAGCAGATGACCGCCCCGGCCATCCAGGTCGCGAAGACCGTGACCGCCGCCTGCCAGCCGTTGTCGAGCAGGATGAGCACGCGGTCGCCGCGGGCAACGCCATGGCGCTGCAGCGTCGTCGCCATGCGGGCGGCGAGGTCGAGGAGGCGGTCGTAGCTCAGCCGCACGTCGCCCGCGACGATGGCCGTCTTAGCCCCGTCCCGCTCCGCGCTTTCCCGAAGATAGTGCTCGATCCGCATGGCCGCTTCCGCCGTCAGGCTGCCTGCTTGCGCTCGATGAAGCCGGCGATCCGCTCGATCGTGTCGAGATTGGTCGGCACGATATCGGCATCGGCCACCGAGATGGCGAAGCGCTCTTCCAGGAAGCCGACAAGCTCGAGGATGCCGGTGGAATCGATCAGGTCGTTGTCGATGAGCGACAGGTCGGCCGGAAGCGGCTGGCTGTCGTCGCCGAACAGGAAGTTCTCCACGATGAAGGCGCGTATGGTGGTCTTGGTTTCGTCGGTCATTCAGCTTGCCCCGATGCTCGATATGGGTTGTGATGATTGTACGGCGTCGCCGCCGCGCAGCAGTTCCGTCGACAGGATGCCGATGAAGGCCGCATTGTCGCGGAAGCCGGTCGCCTGTCCCTTGAGGACTTTTTCCTTCAGCTTGCCGACCGCCTGGACGTTGAACAGCCCGCTTTCCACCAGCCGCTCCGGCGCCAGCGCGGCGTCGAGATAGGCGGGCCTTGCCGAGCCGGCAAAAGCCTCGGCATCCGGCGCCCGGTAGGGTTGCTTGGCACGGTCGATGATCGCTGACGGCACGATGCCGCGCGCGGCTTCCTTGAGAATGTGCTTTTCCTTGAGCCCAAGCAGCTTGGCATCCGGCGAAAGGGTCGCGGCGAAGGCGACGACGCGGTAGTCGAGGAAGGGGAACCGCCCTTCCACCGCATTGGCCATCATCACCCGGTCGCCCTGGCTGGAAAGGATATAGCCCGGCAGCAGGAAGGCCGTTTCCAGATATTGCGCCTGGTGGAGCGGATGCCAGCGGGAAAAATCGGCCGGCAGCCGCGCCGCAAGGTCGGCTGCGGCATCGTAGTCGCCGAGCGTCTCCTTGAGATCCGCCGAGAAGAACAGTTTTGCCGCCGCCGTGGAACGGAAACGTGGGCGGTGCGAATAAAGCGGGTCGTCGAGCGCCTCGGCGCCGAAGGAGAAGAAACGCGCCAGATATTCCGGCGACTGCTGCTTGAGGCCCGGCAGGTAGGGATAGAGCCGCTGGAAGAGTTTTGGACGCCGCAGGGAGTCCGGCTGCCGGGCGCAGAAGCGGCGGACCCGCGCCTCGCGGAAGAGGTCGTAGCCGGCGAAAATCTCGTCCGCGCCTTCGCCGGTCAGCACCACCTTCATGCCGCGCTCGCGCGCCCGCTGCGAAAGCAGGTGAAGCGGCACGGGCGCCGTGCGCAGGATCGGGCAGCCGATCTGCTGCATGACGGCGGGCATGCGGTCGACGATCGTTTCGGCCGGGCATTCCACGCTGTCCGCCTCGGCGTCGAGCGTCGCGGCCATCTGGCGCTGCCAGCCGCTTTCGTCATGTTCCTCGCTGCGGAAGGTCAGCGAGAAGGTCCGCAAACCCCGCGTCACCGTGCGCGCGGCAAGGGCGGCGATGAACGAGGAGTCGAGGCCGCCCGAAAGATAGGACCCGACCGGCACGTCGGCGCGCAGGCGAATGCGGGTCGCCTCGGCGAGAAGCGCGCGCAATTCCTCCGCCTGCTCCCCGTTGCCGGCGGACGGCGCCATGTCGTTCCGGTCGGGATAGGAAAGCTGCCACCACGGCCGGATCGTGCGATTGCCATCGCGAACGGTCATCACATGGCCGGGCGGAAGCTCGTGGATGCCGCGGAAGGCGGTGCGCGGCGGGATCGGGCACCAGAGCGTGAAGACCTGGTCGAGCGCTACCGGATCGATCTCGACCGCCATGCCGGGCAGGGCGAGCAGCGCCCTGATCTCGGAGGCGAAGAAAAGCGCGCCGTCGTGCTCGGTATAGAAGAGCGGGCGCACGCCCATGCGGTCGCGGGCGAGCACGAGCGTGCGGGTCTGGTTATCGTGCAGCGCGAAGGCGAAGTCGCCGTTGAAATCTTCCAGGCAGTCGAGACCTTTTTCCGCATAGGCGGCGAGCAGCACCTCGGTATCCGAGCCGGTCCTGAAACGTTGCCCGCGCGCTTTCAGGTCGTCGCGCAGCTCCACATAGTTGAAGATCTCGCCGTTGAAGGAGACGGCAAGCCCCGCCTCTTCGCGCGTCATCGGCTGGGCGCCGTCGGCAAGGCCGACGATGGAAAGGCGCGTATGGGCAAGGCCCGTATCGCCGCGCACCAGCACACCCTCCGCGTCCGGCCCGCGATGCCGCAGCGCGGCGACCATGCGGCCGAGATAAGTGGCGGCCTTTTCCGGCGCGATGTTCTGTCCGTGATATCCCGCTATCCCGCACATGCCGGCTACTCGAAACGGTCGCCGATGAGGCGGGTCCAGCCCTCGCCGGCAAGGCCGTTGAGGAAGGCGCGGCCAGTGGTCATCGCTTGGAGGAGATCGGGATCGCGCGAATGCACGACGGTGGAGGAGGCGTGCAGGAAGGCGCACTTCTTGCCGATCATCGCCTGCAGAAGCGCGGGCTGCGTGCGGCCGCGCATCGCGACGAGGCCGCGGTCATGGGCGTTGCGCAGGAGACAGTCGATGACGATGGATTCCTGGCCGGGCTCGGCCATGATCTGGACGGTGCGGCCGATGCCGCCGGGATCGCCGTAGTAGAGATACAGGCCGATCGCCTTGCCGGAGCGAGCCCTTACGACGTGCTGGACCCGCTCGCCGTGCTGCGCCTTGCGCGCGGCGTGCCGGAGCATGGTTTCCAACACCGGTCGTTCCCAATGCGGGCGAAGGGGGAATTTGGCGACAAGCTGCTGGCAAGCCTCGATGAAATCGCCGTCCGACGCCGGCGCGTCGATGAAGGCGTCGGCCTTGCCGGCGAGCGGCGCATAGTGCGACCAGCTCTGTTTTTCCCCGCGGCGGCAGAGAACGGCGTCGGCCGCCCTCGCAAGGGGCCTTGCCAGCCTTGCCGCCGAAACCCGGTTCGCGGCGGCTTCCAGCGCGAAGGCGGCGGGCCTCAGGATACGCAGCCATTCGAGGCTGTAGGGACCGAGAACGGTTGCCCTCATGCTCCGCCACATGTCGGTGGAGATGTCGTTGGACGTTTCGCTGAAGGAGAGATCCTGCGGGCCGGAAAGGGCGTCGCGCAGCAGGCGTGCGCCAGCGAACGGGTCGCTCTCGCGGTCGTCGCAGGCGAATGTTCCGCAATTTGCCGCGAGCAGGCGGCGCCCTTCGAATTCCATGGGCACGGGCAGGATGCCGAGAAAGCCGGAGACCGTGCCGTCGGCGCGCACATGGACGCGGGAACGCAGGGGTGTGTCGCCCGTCGCCCCTTCAAGGAAAAGGGTGCGCAGATAGGCCTTGAGGTCGCTGCCGGCCGGCGCACCGGTCTTGCGCAGCAACCGCTGGAAGAGGTCCGCGACGGCCTCGACATCTCCGGCTTCAAATGAACGTACGCTCGACATCACAATCCACTCAGAACCTGTTCCATTCCGGTTCCCGACGCCCGACGAGCGCCCTGCCTCTCATTACGAGACGACCGTGAAGAAAAGGTCAAAGATCGCAGGTCCGCCGGCGCGCAGTACACTTCGACCGTCCAAGGCACAGCGATGCAGGTTTGTTTTTTCGCGCCTCCCGCTTCGGAATATTCTTTCATCTGCCGTCGAATACGGGGAAATACGGGGATGTATCGCTTTATCCATGCAACTACGCTTCGGATTATCAAACTATTTACCCCGTTTACGTTTCCGACCTGGTTTTTTCCCGGTTTCGATCAGGAAATACGTGTTGCCTCTAATTTTAATCACAGTCGAACGAAGTGCTTCACGGTTTCTCGACACTGTTGCTCTATCCCGGCAGACGGGTTGCATGGGTTTGGGGAGTGTTGCGGTGAAGGTCGCCCTGGTACATTATTGGCTGGTCGGGATGCGCGGGGGCGAGAAGGTGCTCGAGACCTTCTGCGACATCTTCCCCGATGCCGACATCTTCACCCTCGTCGCCGATCCCGACAAGCTGTCCCCCAAGCTGCGCCGCCACAGGCTGACCACCTCCTTCCTCCAGAAGATCGGCGGGCGAAGGCATTACCAGAAGATGCTGCCGCTCATGCCCCATGCGCTCGAAGCGCTGGACCTGACCGCCTACGACCTCGTCATCTCCAGCGAGGCCGGCCCCGCCAAGGGCGTCATCACAAGGCCCGACGCCGTGCATGTCTGCTACTGCCACTCGCCCATGCGCTACATCTGGGACCTCTATCCCCAGTACATGGCCGAGGCCGGCTTCTTCGCCCGCGCCATCCTGGCCCTGACGGCGCCAAGGCTGCGCCAGTGGGACGTCACCACGGCGCACCGCGTCGACCACTTCATCGCCAATTCCGGCTATGTCGCGCGGCGCATCGAGAAGTTCTACCGGCGCGAGGCCAGCGTCATCCACCCGCCCGTCGAGGTCTCCCGCTTCAAGATATCGGAGGGGCCGAAGGACTACTATCTCTGCGCCGGCCAGATCACCCCCTACAAGAAGATCGAGCTGGCGGTGGCCGCCTGCACGCGCATGAACCTGCCGCTCGTCGTCATCGGCGATGGCGCCTCGGCGAAGCTGAAGCAGTCGGCCGGCCCGACCGTGCGCTTCCTCGGCGCGGTGTCGAACGAGGAGATGGAACGCCACTTCTCCGCCTGCAAGGCGCTGCTCTATCCCGGCGTCGAGGACTTCGGCATCGTGCCGCTCGAGGTGATGGCGAGCGGACGGCCGGTCATCGCCTTCGGCCGCGGCGGGGCGCTGGAGACCGTGGTGGAGGGCCGCACGGGCCTGTTCTTCCACGAGCAGAGCGTCGAGGCGCTGATGGCCGCGCTCGCCCGCTTCGAGAGGGAGGCGAGCTCCTTCGTCCCGGCGGACCTGCGCGCCCATGCCCTCAAGTTCGAGCCGCGCCGCTTCGAGCGCGAGCTGCGCCGCTTCCTCGGCAATCTTCCCGGGCTCGCCATGACGGCGGGCACGGCAGACGCCATTCGCCTCACCGCATGAAAGGCAAACCGGCATGAAGCCGATCCTGTTCAATGGCAAATTCCTGACCGCCGCGCCCACCGGCGTGCACCGCGTCGCCGAGGAGCTCATCCTGGCGATGGACCGCCTCATGGCCGCAGGCCGCGGCAAGGACGGCAGCCTGCCGCCCGGCCCGGCCCCGGACCTTCCCGAAACCGTGGTGCTCGCCCCCGCCCAGGCCGCCCGCACGCTGCCGCTCGCCGCCACCGCGCTCCGGCGCGTCCGCTTCCTGTCCGGCCTGGCGCGCGACATCCTGTGGGAACAGGTCAGCCTGCCCTTTGCCGCCCGCAAGGGCGTGCTCCTCAGCCTGTGCAATCTCGGCCCGGTGCTGCATCCCGATGCCGTCACCATGATCCACGATGCCCAGGTGCACCTGACGCCACAATCCTATTCGCGCGGCTTCCGCCTCTGGTACCGCTTCCTCCAGCCGCTGATCGGGCGCACCAACCGGCGCATCCTCGCGGTCTCGCACTATTCCAGGGAACAGCTCGTTCGCCACGGCATCGCCCCGGCCGACAAGATCACCGTCATCCACAACGGCTGCGACCACATCCTCGCCTGCCGGCCCGACCATGGCGCGCCCGCCGCGCACGGCCTGACGAAGGGCCGCTACGTGCTGGCGCTCGCCAACACCCAGGCGCACAAGAACATCCCCATCCTGCTTGAAGCCTTCGCCGAACCGCGCCTTGCCGACCTGACTTTGGTGCTGTTCGGTTCCGCGACGCGCGAGGACTTCGAGCGCCTCGGCGCAAGCGTGCCGGCAAACGTGCGCTTCACCGGCCGCATCGACGACGATGCGCTGGCCGGGCTGATGAGCCACGCCGCCGCCTTCGCCTGTCCCTCCACCACCGAGGGCTTCGGCCTGCCGCCGCTGGAAGCCATGATGCTCGGCTGCCCGGCCATCGTCGCGCCCTGCGGCGCGCTGCCGGAAGTATGCGGCGACGCCGCGCTCACCGCCGACCCGCACGACCCCGCCGCCTGGACCCGCCAGATCCGCGCGCTCACCGACGACCCAGCCCTCGCCGCCCGCATGAAAAAGGCCGGCCGCGCCCGCGCCGAAACCTTCACATGGGACAAGGCAGCACGAAAACTCGCGGATATCCTCGGCGTCAAAACAGCCGAAAACCATCCAGAGATCAAAGTCGCAGCCGAATGAGGGCCTTCAAGGGGAGTGCGTGAAGTGGGATGCCGTCTTTTGCAGCTCCGCCTGCCAATATTCCCTCGCCGGGGCCGTCGTCAGGTTGTGGTCGGCCTCGGCGAGGAACACGAGATTCGCATTGGCGTAGCGGCGCATCAGGTAGCCGCCCTTGCCGAAGCGGGTTTCGAGGTTCGGCACGCCGATATCGCCCTCGCTGTAGATCAACGACACCCGCGTCCCATTCGCGGCCATCGCCTCGAAGTCGCGCGTCACCCGCTTCAGGCTGGGCAGCAGAAAGGGGAAGCGCACGAGGACGGGCAGCGCCTTGGCGACGGCCTTGGCGAAGAGCATCCGGGAGAGGTTGCGCACGCCGCGCGTCACATTGACCTCGCCGCGCAGCACCCGCTTCCAGAACCCGCCGCTGCGCATCTTCTCGCCATAGCTGGCGAGCGGCTGAAGCGACGCGTTGATCAGCGCATCGACATCCGTATCCGGCGCCAGGGAAAAATCGAAGGGATTGACGGGCACAACGGCCTTGACCGGCTGAAAGCGGATTCCGCTCCTGAAGGCGGTATAGCCGCCACTACACCGGCCGCTCAGCACGACCGGGGAAAGCCGGCGAGCCTCCAGGAAGGCCAGCGCCTCACCGACATCGTCGACAAGGCTGTCGTGATACATGACCTGAGCGGGCGCATCGGGATGGGGCGGGCTGTCCGCGACATTGGCGAAATCGAAGCGGAACGCCGGGATTCCGGCGCGCGCCAGATCGCGGCAGATCCGCGTGGTGATGCGGCCCCAGCCGGACATGCGGTCGTAACCGGTGGACAGCATCATGACGGTCGCACCGCGGCGCGGCCCCTGCGGCTCGCAAAGTATCCCGTAGAGACGGTCTCCTTCCCCGAAGCGCACCGGCGTCTCCGTGAAGCCGTCGCCTGTGAGCGGCTGGCATTCCGGCAGGGCAGGGCGGGCGGACGTCCGGTCCGCGCCCTTCAGGCTGGCAGCCCAGGACACCAGTTCTCCGATCGCCGCCCGCGGCGGGATCGACAGCAGGACATCCCGAGCGAAGAGGTCGTAGTCCTCGAAGGGCGCACTATGCGTCCGCACGCCGAGCGAGGCGAGATGCTCGACGAAAGCAGCATCGTTCGCCCGGCCTTCCTGGGTCAGGACGAGTATATCCGGAGCCGCGGCCGTCTCAGGCTTGGAGATGTCGAGGGTGCGGATTCCGGCAAGCACGGCGTCGGGGATCACCTGCTCGCCCATGGCCGGCCCGCTGGGCGGCGTGGCGTGCTTGATCGCGCCGTGATCGGCGATGCGGCTCAGGGCCATGAATTCGCGCACCCAGCGCCGGCCGGATGTCGCCGGCGCGGCCATGGCGATGCCGGCGACGTCCCCGAGCATTTCGGCCGCACGCCAGGCGAGCGCGGCGCCGATGCCGTGCCCGATCAGCAACAGGCGCCTTGCGCCCGACAGGCCGCGCAGAACCTCCGCCGCGGACAGGATGCTCCGATGCCAGATATCGAGACCGGCGGAATAGTCCTCGAGATCCAGCGCATCGCCGGTGCCCGGATAATCGAAGCGCAGGCTCGCAATGCCCTCCCGCCCCAGATCCGCGGCCAGCAAGCGCCAGAATTTGCGCGCGCACAGTTCCTCGAAACCCCACGAGCTGACGAAGAGCACCGCCGTGTCGCTGGGCTGCGCGGCATCCGAGGGACGGTAGAGACCCATTGTCCCGGCGAAGGTCACAGGAAAATCGGCGGCCGCATATCTGCCGCCGCCTTCGGTGGCGACAGCCGTCACCAGCGGCGAAGGGTCCTTCCGGGCGGATGTACCGTGCATTATCGAACCTTTCCCGGATCCCCGACCCGGCGAATTCCAATCAGGCACTACCAAAGCCGAATTTCATTAAGAAACTTGAATTGTCCTGCGACTTCCGTTGCACGCACAGGTCACGGCTTAAGCAATTGTCCAGAAGTTGCGCTTATTAAAATCTCAACGTGCGCCTTGAAGTTCCGCGCCCATATTGTTCCAGGAGGCACATCACGATGGTAGAGAAAACGGCAAGGCACGATCTCGTCTTCGGCGGGTCCGGCTTCATCGGAACGCATCTGGTGCGCCGGCTCGTGGGAGAAGGACACCGCGTCGTCTCCGTCGACATCCGCCCGCCGCGCGAAAGGCTCGATGGCGTCGTCTACCTGCAGGCGGACGTGCGCGATCTCTCGGCCTTCGATCCCGGCATGCGGATCGACCGCATCTACAATCTCGCCGCCGTCCACACGACGCCCGGCCATCCCGCCCACGAATACTACGAGACGAACATCCTCGGCGCGACGTCGGTGACGGCGCTGGCGCGGCGGCTCGATATAAACGAGATCACCTTCACCAGCTCGATCTCGGTCTACGGCCCCGGCGAGGAGACGAAGCGCGAGGACACGCCGCCGGCGCCCGAGAGCCCCTATGGCTGGTCGAAATTCATGGCCGAGCGCATCCAGCGTGCCTGGATGGAAGAAGACGAGCGCCGCCGCCTCGTCATATGCCGCCCGGCCGTCATCTTCGGGGCCGGCGAAGGCGGCAACTTCACGCGCATGGCGAAACTGCTGAAAAAGGGCTTTTTCATCTATCCGGGCCGCAAGGACACGATCAAGGCGTGCTTCTACGTAGAGGACCTGCTGGACGCGCTGGACTTCGCAGCACGGCGGGAGGAACGCTTCGTCCTCTTCAACGGCTGCTACCCCGATCGCTACACGCTCGAGCAGATCGTCGAGGCCTTCCGCGACGGCCCCATGCGCGGCGCAAGGACGTTCCTCGTGCCGCGCGGCGTGGTAACGCTCGCCGCGACCATGCTGCGGCCCTTCTCCGTCATGGGGCTCGGCATCCACCCCGACCGGGTGATGAAGCTCGTGCGCTCGACCGACGTGATGCCCGGCTGGCTGGAGGCGACGGGCAGGGCGAACCGGGGCAGGCTCGCCTCCGCCATCGAACGGTGGAACGCCGAAAGCGGCGGCCGTTTCGTCTAGAGGCGTTTTGGCGGAACGTGGAAGGCTTAGAGTGGACAGGATGCAGGACATGAACATGGGCAAGGACGGCCTGACCATCGCCGTCGCCATCGCCACGGCAGGACGGCGGGATATCCTGACGCAGACGATCACCTTCCTCAACAACCAGACACGCAAGCCGGACGAGTTCCTCGTCTGCCCCTCGCGCCCGGAGGATGTCGACGTCGAGGGCCTGTCGGCCTATCACGGCGCCATCGAGGTCCTGCCCGGCCCGGTCGGCCTGCCGCACCAGCGCAACGTGATCATCGCCGCCTCCAGGGCCGATATCGTCGTCTTCTTCGACGACGATTTCCTGCCGGCCGCCAATTTCCTGGCCGAGGTCGAGGCGCTGTTCGCAAGCAAGCCCGATATCATGGTCGCCACCGGCCATGTGATCGCGGACGGCGCGCGCGGTCCCGGACTGGAATTCGAGGAAGGACGCCGGCTGCTGGAGGCGGACGTGCTTCGCCGCCCCGCTTTGCTGCATCCCACCTTCAACGGCTATGGCTGCAACATGGCCATCCGCCTGGCGCCGGTTCGGGCGCACGATCTTCGCTTCGACGAGAACCTGCCTTTCTACGCCTGGCTTGAGGATGTCGACTTTTCGCGGCAGCTCGCGCCCTATGGCAGGATCGTCAGGGCGGACCAGTTGCGCGGCGTGCATCTCGGCACGAAGAAGGCGGGGCGCAGTCCGGGAAAGCGGCTCGGCTACTCCCAGGTCGCCAACCGGATATACATCCAGCGCAAGGGCAACATGCCTTGGTATCAGGTATGGGACGGCACCTTCAGGAACATTGCGTCCAATCTCTTCTGGAGCCTGAAGCCGGAACCCTGGGTCGACCGGCGCGGCCGGCTGAAGGGCAACCTGCTTGCCATCAGGGATTTCCTGTCGGGCCGTCTCGATCCCCGCAACATCCTCGACATGTAGGCCGCTGACGCCCGCGTTCCGTCACCGCCGGAAATAGGTTACCGCCTTTTCTGCGACATAGGCTTCCAGGCCTGCGGGCCGGCCGCTCACCCACCAGAGCCCGTAGAGGCCCGCGACATAGATCGCGCCGAAGACCATGCCGACCACCGCGATGGCGGGATAGAGGTAGGGGCCGTATTGCGTGAGGTCCGGCACGCCGTAGAGGAAGGCGGCGGCGGGAACCAGCGCGACCATCGGCGACAGGCTGCTGCGCAGCTGGTCGCGGAACGAAATGCCCGCGACCGACCGCACCGAGAAAAGCGTCATCAGCAGCAGAGCGAGGCCGGCGCCGGCCTTTGCCCAGATGGCGCCGGTGATGCCGGCGAGGATGATGCCGACGACGGTGAGGGGAACGCGCACCGCCAGCTCCACGAAGGAGCGGAGGGCGACGAGGCGGGGACGGTCCAGCACCAGCACCAGGGCGGACATGGGGACGGTGGGCAGGATGACGAGGCTCGTCAGCGCCACGCCGGCGAGGATGGGCGCGCCGCTGCTCCAGTCGGGCCCGAGCAGGATGTGGATCACCGGGCCGGCCATCAGCGCCATGAAGCCCATCACCGGCGCCATCAGCGTGACGATGCCGGCGCAGGCCTTCAGGTAGGCGCCGGTGAGGTTGCCCTTTTCCCGCGCATTGACCAGCGCCGAGAACAACGGGACCGCCGTCGGCTGCACGATCGCCTGGAAGGGCAGGCCGGCAATATCGTTGGCCGTCGTGAAGCGGCCAAAGGACGTGATATCGACATAGAGCGGCAGGATGAGGCGATCGACCTGCCAGTTCAGCGCCGAGACGATCTGCGACAGGAAATTCCAGCCCGTCATACTTGAGAAAAGCGGCCAGTCGGCCAGCGACAGGCGCAGGCGCATCGGCGCCATGATGTAGGAGACAATCATCATCACGACGGGGGTGGAGACAGTTCCGGCGGCCACCGCCCAGTAGTTGCCCGTGCCGACAGCGATCGAGATGGCGATGACACCGGCCACGGCCTTGCCGAGAAGTTCGAGCATCCCCTTGCGGCGGAAGTCCAATGCCTTCTCGAAGATCACCATGCGCGGGCTGATCATGCCGCGTGCGGCAGGCGCCAGCGCCAGCGCGCAGATCAGCGGCATCAGCCGCGGATCGCCGTAGAGGGAGGCGAGCGGGAAGGACAGGCCCGCCATCAGGCCGGCGACGAGAAGACCGCGGATCAGCCCCAGCGTGAAGGCGGTGCTGTACATGCGGTCCGTCACCTCCGGCAGGCGGACCAGCACGAATGTCAGCGGCAGTTCCAGAACGGCCTCGACGATATAGATCACCGTCATCGCCGTCGCCACCAGGCCGAAATCGGCGGGACCGAGCAGGCGGGCCAGAACGAGCAGAACGGCGAAATCGATCAGGCGCGACGACAGCCGTGCGCCGACGGTCCACATGCCGGCACGGATCGTGCGTGTCGAGAGGGAAGCGCCTTCGGCGGCAGACATCAGCGGGCCCTTTCCGGGTAACCGGCAAATGCCGGGCGCTCGGCGGAAGCAGGCACGCGCGCCGGCGCCGGCCAGGCCGCGGCAGCGGCCAGCGCATAGATACAGGCGTTCATGATGCCGAAATCGGCCGACGTGCCCACGAGCGTCGCCATGATGAGCACAGGCGGCATGTAGAAGCGGACCGCGTTGAGGATGGCCGCGCCCGTCAGGTCGCCCGGCTGCGCCCGGCGAAGGAAGGTCTGCAGCATGAAGCCATAGTAGAGGAACCCGCCGACGACGCCGCTATTGCTGAAGACGGCCACGATGCCGTTCGACGCGCGCGTCGCCCCCATGCCGACCCCCAGCCCCCACGTATCGAACAGCGCCTTCAGCGATACCGCCGTCCACATGCTGCGCTCTTCGAAGGAGTCGGACGATGTCTTCTGGAAAATGATGGTGTCGACCAGCTTGATGAACGGGTTGAAGAGCGCCGGCCAGGCGAGCGCCAGGACATAGATCGCGGCAAGGCCGAGGACGATCGCCCAGAATTCCGCGACAAGCCCCTCGCGCGCCGGGCTTCCCTTCCGGGCCGTCAAAAGCCGCCAGAACCATTCGGCCGCGGCGACGCAGCCGAAGACGCCGAGCCCCGCATAGGCTGCCGACGAAGTGGAAAGCAGCGCGAAGACCGTGAGCAGGACAATGAGACAGGGCGCACCGTAGAGCCGCAGCCACGGGCTGACGATCGCGCGCCGGAAGAAGTAGATTGCCGAGAGGAACGATACCGCGAGGGACCCGTAGGTCGAGGCCTCCGGCATCAAGCCGACGATGCGTTTGACATCCGCGATGTCGACATCGGTCAGATAGGAATATTGGGCGGTCCGGAACATATCGAGATAGGGGCCGAGGCCGACGAGATCGACCATGCCCGTCGCCACGATCACCGCACCGCCGACGCAGAGAGCACCGAGCACATGCTGGCGCGCCGCGGCCGAGCGCAAAGCGAGCGCGCAGGCGAACACCGTGACGATCGAGATCGTCAGATACATGAGCTGCGAGATGTTCTGCTGCGTGGGATAGAGCGGAATGCCGGTGGTGAATTCCTCAAGGCGCATCGGGATGATCGTCACCATTCCCGCGAAGATACGCGGCATGAACAGGGTGACCCAGACGGCGACGATCCAGAACAGGAACAGCAGCAGGCATTGCGACGGCCGCAAGGCGATGTCGAGCATGCGCGACAGGCCGTTGGCACCGCCCGCATAGATGAAGATGATGGCGAGCGCGACGATCGGGGGAGGGGTGAAGCTCAGCCCTTGCGTGATTTCCGGCGGGATGACGGCGAGCGAACCGAACGACATGGAGCCGAACAGCAGGTAAAAGATGAAGGGCCCCCGGCTTACCATTCCGATGAGCAGGAGTACCCAGAACAGAATGACCGGTATCAGATCCATTTCGCTCTCTTTGCGGGCCGGGCGCGGCCCGCCACGCCACGGCGTCGGCCCATCAAGGAACGACCAAACCACAGTGCCGTGAATCTTTGCTTAAGTCGCGATCGGGCAAGCCATTCGCCCGCCCATGCCGCACCGTCCCGAAGTGGCGCACACGCACGCTCGAAATGCTACCCAGGATAGGCGGAATCGCCCGATCGTTAAGGTTTTAACGGCTTTCTCAACCCGGTTCTAATTCTTGTTTCCTATGGTGCGATCAAAGTTCGGGCTAGAGGGAGCATAGACTTGGTTCTGAAACTACTGATCGCCGGTGCGGTCGCCGCCGCCGCACGCCGTTCGTCCGATACGCCTTTCGCACAGCAGCGTGTCACCACGGTGTTCAAACGCGCGCACGATCTCAAGATGCGCGATGCGCCGATCGAGCCGAGCTGGATCATCGACGGCTCGCCGGTAGCACGCGCCGCCGATCATGTCCGTAGCGCGGACGATTCCTCGTTTTCCGCCCAGTGGGACTGCACCGCCGGCACGTTCCGCTGGTATTTCCACTGGGACGAAACCGTCGTCATCCTCGAAGGAGAGGTGCACATCACCGCCGAGGACGGCTCTTCCTACACGCTGCGGACGGGCGACATGGGCTATTTCGCCGCGCGAACCTGGGCGACGTGGCACATCGACGACTATGTCAGGAAGGCGGCCTTCATCCGCCGGCCTTTCCCGTCACCCATCGCGGCTCTCTACCGGCTGAAAAACGCCTTTCGCCAGAACAAGACATTTTAAGTAGACGCGGATAAACACCCTTCTTTCTCTTTCCATACTTGATAATTTCCGGTTGTCCCCAACGCCCGGGAAATATTTATTGTCTCTTTACGGGACAGTGAGAGAGATTGCAGGGAACATCATCCGCCATGAAGGCGGATTTCAACATCAGGATGGAATGGATGAGCAGCAAGATCGTACCCGTCATCATGGCCGGCGGTAAGGGCACGCGCCTTTGGCCGCTCTCGCGGGCTTCGGCGCCGAAACAGTTCCTCAGCTTCCTCGGCGAGACGACGCTCTTCCAGAAAACGCTGACCCGAATTGCCGATGGCACTCTTTACGAAGCGCCCGTCATCGTCACCAACAGCGACTTCCGCTTCCTCGTGGCCGAGCAGGCGCGCGCGGCCGGCGTGCCGCTTGCATCGATCCTGCTCGAACCGGTCGCGCGCAACACCGCGCCGGCGCTCGCCGCCGCCGCCACCGTCATCGCACGCCTCCATGGCGAGGACGCGATCATGCAGGTGCTGGCCTCGGATCATGAAATCGATGCCGACGCCGTCTATTTCGACTGCATCGCCAAGGCGGCGACCGCCGCCCGCGCCGGTCGTCTCGTCACCTTCGGCATCACGCCCAGCGAGCCGGCGACGGGCTACGGCTATATCGAGACCGGCGAAGACCTCGGCAATGGCGCCCATGCCGTGCGCCGCTTCGTGGAGAAGCCGGATCGCGACCGGGCGCAAACCATGCTGGAGGCAGGCGGCTACCTCTGGAATTCCGGCATGTTCATGCTGCCCGTCGGGCTTTTCCTGCGCGAACTCCAGCAATATGCCCCCGACGTGCTGGAAGCCGCCGGCGAGGCGGTGACGAAGGCCCATCACGACCTCGATTTCGAGCGCCTGGACGAGGGGGCCTTCGCCCGCGCGCCGGATATATCCGTCGACTATGCCATCTTCGAGAAGACGCCGATCGCCGCCGTCGTGCCCTCGCCGATCTCCTGGTCCGATCTCGGAAGCTGGGATTCGGTCTGGAAGACGGGCAAGCAGGATGAGGCCGGCAATGTCGCCGACGGCAGCACGACGATGGTCGATACGCGCAATTCGCTGGTCATCTCGCACGACATCCACGTCGCCGTGCAGGGCCTCGACAATGTCGCGGTCATCGCCAGCGAGGATGCGGTCTATGTCGGCCGCCTCGAAGACAGCCAGAATGTCGGAAAGCTGGTCAAGCACCTCGCCAAGCTGCCGAAGACGGCCAAGCTGACCGAGACGCACCCGACCTCCTACCGCCCGTGGGGCGGCTATACCTCCGTCCTCAACGGCGAGCGTTTCCAGGTGAAGCGGCTGTTCGTGACGCCCGGCAAGCGGCTGTCGCTGCAAAAGCACCATCACCGTTCCGAGCACTGGATCGTGGTGCGCGGCACCGCGGAGGTGACGATCGGCGACAAGACGATCCCGCTGCGCGAAAACGAATCCGTCTACATCCCCCAGGGCGAACTGCACCGGCTCGCCAATCCCGGCAAGATCATGCTCGAACTCATCGAGGTGCAGACCGGCTCCTATCTCGGCGAGGACGACATCATCCGCATCGAGGACGAGTTCGGCCGCGGATAAGGCTGTCGGCTAACGACATTGTGATGCGGCCGCCCCGCGGGCGGCCGTCTTGCTTATTGTAACAAGATCGCGCCTTGCCTAGTTAGGAGGGACGATGACGATCCGTCTTTTCCGCATTGGCGCGTGGCTTGCCCTTGCCGCCATCATCTTCGTTACGGTCTCTCCCATCGGCCTGCGGCCGAGGGATTTGGTGTCGACCAATTTCGACCGTGCCGCGGCCTATGCCGTCCTGTCGGCGCTGTTCGTCTTCGCCTATCCGCGCCATCGCTGGACCGTGGCCGCCCTTGTCGTGCTGGCCGCGGGCGGGGTCGAACTTCTGCAGTTCCTCTCCCCCATGCGCCATCCTCAACTGATGGACGCCGCCGTGAAGGCCGCGGGTGGCGTTACCGGCCTGTTCGCCGGCATCCTGCTGCATTCGGGCGCGGCGCGGCTTCGTTCCGACAGCCGGAAATGACGCACGGAAGCTGAGAAGCGTCAGACGAGCCGGTAGAGATGCACCGGCTTTCGCGGCGCGCGCTTGATAATGCGCTTTGCCTCGAGGTCGAGCTGCACGGCCTTCATCCACCAGCCGGCCTTCTGCCGCTCGGGAAAGGCCGTCTCGGAAAGGAAGGGCAGCAGAGCGGCCTGCGCCTCCGCGACCGTCATGCCCGGCTCCTGATCCGGCAGCGCGGCGAGGAGCGCCTCGCGCATCGCCATGTATTTGGTGCGATCGACCCGTTCGCTCCGGCCCGGGATGTTGACGTTTTCGATTTCGATCTTCTCAGACATCGATCTTCCCAGCGACAGCGATTTTCGGATTACGGAATCCCATGGCGATCCAGGCCGCCAGGAGTTTTGCGTAGAAGGCCACCGTATGGGTCTTCAGGTTGGGAATGTCGGCCGGCAGGCCGGACCTGTCGGCAAGGTCGCCCGTCATCGTCCGCAGCTCGGCCTTCGGCCGCGCCTCTTCCGGCCAGAGGTGGAGGTAGAGGCTCAGCCAGTGGCCGCCCTTCATCTCCAGGAAGACCGGCGTGTTGCAGCAGGTGGCTACGACGCGTCGGGAACCGGACGAAGGGGACAGGCGGAATTCCTTCAGGTTCTCTGCACCGGAAAGGACGCCGATCCGGTCCTTGCGATATTCCGCGCTGGGCGTCGCATGATAGGTCGTCAGCATGTTCGCTGCGCCCGGAAGCGTCGCGAGCCTGCCGGCCGCGGCACGGCAACTGTCGCACAGGCATTCGGAAACGAGGATCGGGTTGCCCCGCACCTCAAGGCGCGTCTTGCCGCACGCGCATCCTATGTGGGTCGTTCTGCTCATTGCCGTCATCCTCCATGACATTGAACAAGTGCCTGATGTATCGCTCCAGATGATCGAGGCTTTCCCGCGCAAGGGCCGGATCGTTGCCGGCCTTCGCCAGGATGAAGCCCCCCTGGAGCACGGCCTGCGTGTGGCGGGCGAGGCTCTCGGCCGTCCAGCCGGCCGTTATGCCGCGCTCCCGCCGCGCCAGCTCGATGTCTTCCTCCAGCGTCGCCGTGTGGCCGAAGATGCTGCGCCCGCACGCGTCGCGAATATCGGGCGCGCTGTCATAAACCTCCTGCGCCATCGTTCCGACGAGGCAGGTGAAATCCTTCAGGTCGCCCGCGATGATCGCCTTGCGGAACGCCACATAGGCGAGCACCCGCTCCAGGGGGTCGTCGGGCGCGTGGTAAGGCGCCCCGGCGAAGAAGGCGGAGGTCGTCTCCGCCCAGAACTCCGCCGCCGCCACGCCGAGAGCATCCTTGCTTCCGAAGTGGTGGAAGAACGCCCCCTTGGTGACATCGGCGGCCTTGCACAGGTCGTCGACGCTGGTTGCGGCGAAGCCCTTTTCACGAACGATGTCCCGCGCCGCCTCCAGGAGGCGGATCCGCGCGCTGCCCCGTTCGGGCGAATGTTTGGTTGGTCTCGACATATGAGCAACATACCGTACGGTCGGTATATGTCAAGTGCACGTTTGGCGCCGGCAGTTCGCGCATTCACATGATTCGTCCGGAAACAGGACATCCTTCTTCGAGGGCACAACCAAATGTTAGCGACCCAATGCTTGAAAACGGAAAATTCCGCAAAATTTCCACGGCAGAAATGTCTTCGAATTGGCAATTCAACCAATTGATTTATTTTGGCTATCGCCATTAGAAATCAATTGATTTCTAATGGACGCGTCACCAAGGAGAGAGCGTTGCGATTTTACAACAGACTTTATGGGGTGTCGCTGCTAATCAATTCTTACGTGCAGCAGCATTGCAATCGAGGGGTATCGCAGTGATCAGACTTTCCGCAAAGACATTGGCAATCTCGGCAGCAGTATTGGCTTCGACGGCTTCGCTCGCCTTCTCTGCGGACCAGTCTGCAGACGTTGTCGCATCGCCGGACTTCGTTTTCGTCGGCGGCGTCGGCTATACCTGGCTCAAGGGCAACGAGCTCGTCTACGACGGCGCCGGTAACCGTATCAGCCATCTGATCTGGGAAACCGATGCCCCCGTCATCAACCTCGGCGCCAAGGGCGAGTTCGGCAACGACTGGACCGTCTCGGGCAACGTGGAATTCGGCTTCAGCGGCAACAGCCACATGGAAGACTATGACTGGCTGGCTGGCGACTACGCCTTCGACAACTGGACGCACCAGTCCATCCATCCCGACACCGAACTCGACCGCTATATCAACCTCGATATCGCTCTCGGCAAGAACTTCGACCTGAACGAGACCACCACGTTCAACCTGCACGGCGGCTTCAAGTACACCGACGTCAAGTGGACGGCCTATGGCGGCTCGTTCACCTACAGCGTCGGCGGCTTCCGTGACACGGTCGGCAATTTCCCTGCCGGCGAGAAGGGCATCACCTTCGAGCAGCGTTACCCGGGCGTCTTCATCGGCGGCGAAGCCAAGACGGTCCACGGCGCATGGACGTTCACCGGCCTTGCCCGCGCCGGCGTGACGATCGGCGCGACCGACACCGACCATCACTGGATGCGCGACCTTCGCTTCGAAGAGAAGTACGGCGCCATTCCGTTTGTGAGCCTGGGCGCGGAAGCCGCCTACCAGATCACCGAAAGCACCCAGATCACGCTGGGCGTCGACTTCGAGCGGTTCTTCCGCAAGAAGGGCGAAACCAAGATGTACGACATCCCGACCGGCATTCAGGTCGGCGGCCCGTTCGAAGACGGCGCCGGCATGGACTTCCAGTCCGTCACGCTCTCGGCTGGCCTTAAGGTCGCCTTCTAAGCCGATCATCATGTTTGAATCGAAAGCCCGGGCCAGCGCCCGGGCTTTTGCGTTTTGGCCCTGTCATTTCTTGAGGAAGGGAGAGATGCACTGCACGCGCCCGCCTTCGGCCGTGCGGTATGTGTTGTCGAGCGCCCGATAGCTGGTGAAATGGGTCTTCATGCACCACTGGAAATGCTCGCGGGGATATTTTCCCGGATCGAAAACCGGTTTTCCCGCAGCAACGGCGTCCTCATGCACGCAACCGCTGCCGGCGAGCAGGGCTGCGCCGGCGGCAAGCGCCGGCAATCTTATTTTCGGTTTCACGCACATCTCCTCGAAGCAATGCCGGGCAAGATACGCTTCGAGTCTACAACATTTGCGCGGGAACGAAACGGCAGCGGCAAATTCGCTGCCGTTCCCGGCACGGCGACATTTCGTGGACATGGAGACGATGCCCCTGCGGCTTGGGCCGCAAGGCACCGCTTTCCAGCCGTGTCACCCTTCGGTCGCGGGAATGGTGTTGACCATCCACGGCACGCCGAACTTGTCGACGAGTGATCCGAAGCCGGGCGACCAGAAGGTTTCGCTGAACGGCATGACCTGCCGGCCGCCGTCGGACAGCGCATCGAACCAGCGCTGCGCCTCGGCCTTGTCGTTGGTGTGCAGCGTGACGTCGAAGCCGTTCTTGGGCTTGTCGATGTTCGGCGCCCAGGCGGCATCCATATCGGCCCCCATCAGCGCCTGGTCGCCGACTTCCAGCCAGCAATGCATCAGCCAGTCCCTGTATTTCGGGTCGCTGATCGGCATGTCCGGCGGTGCTTCGCCATAGGGAAAGGCCGCGGTGATCTTGCCGCCGAGAATTTTCGCGTAGAATTCGAAAGCCTCGCGGCACTGTCCCTGGAAACTCAGGCTGGTCACGATTTTCATGCTTGTCTCCTCCCTTATATCGCCTTCCCCCGACCTCGCGTCGGGTTCGGCTCATCGATAAATTGATATCAACGTAAATGACCCATCAAGTCAACCCACCGGCCCATCGGCGGAAAAAGGCGGCTCCGCCTGCGCCGAAAATGCCGGCGGTGGGTGATTTCCGCAGACTGTTCGATGACCGCGCCATTTTCCTATAAAGACGTAGTATAGACGACAAGGCAGAATCAGGGATTGGCGGAATGGGGTCCGAGGAGCCGGTGCACTACAAGGTGGCGGAAGCCGCGCGGCTCGCCGGAGTATCCGCCTCCACGCTCAGGCTTTGGGAGGCGCAGGGGCTCGTCGTGCCGGGGCGCTCGGAGACCGGGCACCGCCAGTACAGCGCCGAGGATGTCGCCCGACTGAAGCGTATCGCCTGGTACCGCACGGAGCGCGGGCTGAACCCGGCCGCCATCCGCGAGGCGCTGGATGCGGAGGAGCCCGCCGCCGACACGGGTGCATCGGACGGCGATGCGCCGCAAGGCGTCGGCCGCAAGCTGCGCAGCCTGCGCCATGCCGTCGGCAAGACGCTGGAGCAGGTCGCCGGCGACATCGGCATCGCCACTTCCGTGCTCTCCACCTTCGAGCGCACCTCGCAGGGCGTGACCTTCCGCGTGCTGCACGATCTTGCCGCCTATTACGAGACGACCGTCTCGAAGCTTTCCGGCGAGGAGGAAAACGACAACCGTTCCGTCGTCAGGGCCGGGGAGTGGAAGCTCTGGCCGGAGACCTCGCCGGGCGTCACCGTGCAGGTGCTGGCCGACGGGCGCAACATGATGGATTGCCACCGTTTCGTGCTGGCGCCGGGCGCCTCCAGCGACGGCGCCTACAAGCACGAGGGCGAGGAATTCGTGCATGTGCTTTCCGGTCGCATCGAGATGGTGCTCGACGGCCATGAGTTCCACGACCTCGGCGCCGGCGACAGCCTCTATTTCGAAAGCTGCCGCCGCCATGCCTGGCGCAACCGCCATGACGGCGAGACGGTCCTCATCTGGATCAACACCCCGCCCACCTTCTGATCTTCGTCAGCCGCGGCGCTTCAACTGCTGCTCGCGGAAGAAGATGAAGAGGCCGGAGGCAACGATGAAGCCGGCGCCGGCGAGCATGGCCGGTCGGGGCGCATCGCCGAAGAAGATCCAGCCGAAGACCACCGCCCAGAGCAGCAGCGTATATTGCAGCGGCACGACGGTCGATGCATCCGCCAGCTTCAGCGAGCGGTTGACCAGCATGTGCGCGCTCATCGCCACGATGCCGAGCAGGCTGAGGAGACCGAAATCGACACCGCTCACCGGCGCCCAGCCGGCGGGATCGGCAAGGCACCAGATGGCCGAAAAGACGGCGGCGCCGGCGATCTGCCAGAAGACCAGCGTCGTATCGGGCGCGGCGCGCAGCGAGCGGCCGAGCACCATGGCAAGACCGAAGGCAAGGCTGCCGGCAAGCGCGACGAGGGCCGGGAGCGTGAAGGTGTCCTTCGAAGGTTCCAGCGCGATGACGACGCCGACGAAACCGACGATGATGGCCGTCCAGCGCCGCCAGCCGACCTTCTCGCCGAGCATGAGCGGGGAGAGGGCGGCGACGTAGATCGGCGCGGCGAGCCAGTAGGTCATGGCATCGGCGAGCGGCATGTAGGCGACGGCGAAATAGAAGCCGGACGCCTCGAAGGCGAAGAGGGCGGAGCGCAGCAGATGCAGCTTCGGGCGGTCGACCTCGACCAGCCGGCGCCAGCCCACGCGCCAGAAGAACGGCGCCAGCACGACGAGCGCGGCAATGCTGCGGATCAGCATGAGCTGGCCGACGGAATAGGTGGCGACCAGCCATTTGCCGAGAACGTCGTTCAGCGAGAACATCACCATGCCGAGCAGCATCAGCAGCACGCCGAGGCGCGCGGAGCCGGAAGCGGGCGAGGAAACGGTGGTGTCGGCCATGATGGAAACTCGGGTCTCGGGATGGCAGGGCTGTGACACATTCCTTCCCGGCGATCCAGTCAGCAATTTTGATAGCTGCATGAAGCGCGCGCATGCCTCGCCGTCCGGCCCGGCACGCGCTCAACCCCGGCGGGCGACGAGAATCCCGAGAAGCACGATCAGGCCGCCGACCGCCTGCAGAACGCCGACCGGCTCGGCAAGCAGGATCCAGGCGAGGATGGCGGCGACGACCGGCTGGAGCAGCAGCGTCAGCGACGAGAAGGCCGTCGGCAGATAGGCGAGCGCATAGGTCACGAGGCCTTGCCCGCCGACATGGCTGATGAAGGCGAGGCCCAGCACCATCGCCCAGCCGAACAGGGTGACGGGCACCATGTCTCCCTCGAAGAAGAAGGCGAGAGGCAGCATGCAGACGGCCGCCGAAAAAGTCGTCCAGACCATGATGCGTAGCGTCGAGAAACGCGAGCGCACATGGCCGAGCGAGAGCATGTAGCAGGCGTAGAAGAGCGCCGCAACGATGGCCGTCGCGTCGCCCGCCAATTGTCCGCCGCCGATGGCTGCCGGCCCGCCCTTCAGCACGACGACGCCGACAAGCGCCAGCGCAAGCCCGGCCAGGAAGACAGGCGTGATGCGCGTGCGGAAAACCAGCCAGGAACCGAGCGTCACGAAGACGGGGGCGAGATTGGCGAGCAGCGTCGCATTGGCGACGGAGGTCATGTGCAGCGACAGGTGCCAGGCGGCAAGGTCGATGGCGAGGAAGACGCCCGGCAGCAGCAGGAAGAGATGGTCGCGCAGCCCGCGGGGCGTTTCGTCTCCCTGCTTCGCCAAGCGCGACATCAGGAAGAACGGCAGCAGGGCGAGCGACACGCGCCAGAAGGCCGTCGCCATCGGCCCCACTTCCGAAAGGCGCACGAAAATCGGCGACCCGCCAATGGCAGCACCTCCGACAAGAAGGGCGATCAGGGCAAGGCGGGTATGACGGGAGGCGGCAATCGGCGACACGGCGGCAGTCCGGGAGAGGAAGGATGGATGCAGGCGGGCTATCAGACCGCGTCGCCTTGGACCAGACGGGCGCTGCTAAATTAGCGGGAAACTTTGGTGCACAAGCAAAAGGCGGCGCTTTTCCGGCGCCGCCTCCCCATTCGACAATCGGGTGTCAGGCCGCGTCCGGCCGGTGCACGGTCTTCACCTCGAGGAAATCCTCAAGGCCGAACAGGCCGCCTTCGCGGCCGTTGCCGGACTGCTTGTAGCCGCCGAAGGGGCTGCCGTAGCGGTGCGGCCCGCCGTTGATGTGCACCATGCCGGCGCGAAGGCGCGCGGCGACGCGCTCGGCGCGGTCCGGATTGCCGGTCTGCAGGTAGGCGGCAAGGCCGTAGGCCGTGTCGTTGGCGATCGCGATCGCTTCCTCCTCCGTGTCGAAGGGGATGATCGAAAGCACCGGACCGAACACTTCCTCGCGGGCGATGCGCATCTCGTTGTTGACGTCGGCGAAGATCGTCGGCTTGACGAAATAGCCGGTCTCGTAGCCCTCCGGCTTGCCGGGGCCGCCGACGAGAAGGCGCGCGCCTTCGGCAACGCCCGCTTCGATCAGCGCCTGCACGCGGCCGAACTGGACATGCGAGACGAGCGGGCCGATATGTTCGCCCTCCTCCTCCGGATTGCCGACCTTGGCCTCCTTACCGGTGCGTTCGGCGATCTCGACCACCTTGTCGTAGACCGAGCGCTCGACCAGCATGCGGGTCGGCGCGTCGCAGGACTGGCCGGAATTGTTGAAGCATTCGCGCACGCTGCCGGCGACGCGATCCTCGAGGTCCGCATCGGCGAAGACGATGTTCGGCGACTTGCCGCCGAGTTCCAGCGTCACGCGCTTGACCGTATCGGCCGCATCCTTGCTGACGGCGATGCCGGCGCGCGTCGAGCCGGTGAAGGACATCATGTCGACGTCCTTATGCTTGGAGAGCGCGGCGCCGCACTCGATGCCGTCGCCGTTGACGAGGTTGAACGTGCCTGCCGGGAAGCCAGCCTCATGCACCATCTCCGCATAGAGCATGGCATTGAGCGGCGTGAATTCGGACGGCTTGAGCACGCAGGTCGAGCCCGTCGCCAGCGCCGGCACGACCTTCAGCGCGATCTGGTTGATCGGCCAGTTCCACGGCGTGATGAGGCCGCACACGCCGATGGGCTCGCGGCGCACCACGTCGCCGTTCGGCAGGACTTCGCGGCCCTTGAGGCGCTTCAGCGCGTCGATGAAGCCTTGGAGGTGACCCACGCCGACATCGGCCTGCTGCTCGGTGCTCATTGTAATCGGCGCGCCGAGTTCCTGCGTGATGGTGCGGGCCATCTCGTCATAGCGGCGCTTGTAGATTTCGAGCAGCTTTTCGAGCAGCGCCAGGCGCTCCTCCACGCTGGTCTGGCTATAGGTCGTAAAGGCTTGTCTGGCGGCGGCGACGGCGCGGTCGATATCGGCGGCGGTGCCCATGGTGATGACCGCGATCTGCTTTTCCGTGGCCGGATTGAGGACCGCGAGGTCGTTGGGCTTCAGCGGATCAACCCACTGGCCGTCGATGTAGAATTTGCGCTTGTCGAGCATGCTTTTCTCCCGTCACTTCTGTTTTTCGTCGAGCCAGCCCTTGATGAGCCGGCGGTAGCGTTCCCCGCCGAAACTTGGGAAATGGCCGCCATGCACCAGCCGCACGGGCAGGGTCAGGAGCCGTTCCATCGAGGCGATGTAATCCCCCAAGTCGGAATGGTAGGTGTCCTCGATCAGCGGGCCATCGTAGACGATGTCGCCCGAGAAGAGAATTTCGGTCGCCCGCTCGTAGAGTGCAATACCCCCTGGGGAGTGGCCCGGCGTGTGGATGACCTCGAATTGCCGGTCGCCGAGGTCGATCACGTCGCCGTCCTCGAGGATGCGCGTCGCGGGTGCTTTCCTCACGGCATAACATTTCGAGCAATAGGGCTCCGGCGGCAGCGCGTCGAAGATCTCGTCGGTGACATAAGGATCGGCGAGCGTGTTCTCCCGCGTCGGATGGGCGAGCAGGTCGGCCTCTGCCGCATGCACCGCGCGGCACTCGAATTCGTGATGGCAGCCGATATGGTCGAAATGGGTGTGGCTCGCCACCGCGATCAGGTCGCGTTCGGTGACGAGCGGCACCCACTGCGTGAGCGAGACGACGCCCATGCCGCTATCGACCAGCATGTCGCTGTCGCGCCCGCGCACATGCCAGATGTTGCAGCGGTAGAATTCCTGGATATGGGGCTCGGAAATGGCGGTCACTTCGTCGCCGAGGCGCCGCACGCTATACCAATCCTCCGGGCGGATGCGCTGCATTTTACCCTACCACTCCCGCTCCGTCCTGAAGCACGACGATGCTATCCGCCTTCAGCCGAAGGTCAAGCTCGGCGCCCGCTTCGGGATTGTCGGTCTGGGGAAGATGCGCAGTCAGCATCGTGTCGCCCGCCACCACATGGCAGCGGTGATGCGTGCCGAAGAAGGCGCTACCGGTGATGCGCCCGCGGCCTAGCGAGACGGTCGGCACATCCGCCGCCGCGGAGCGGACATGCTCCGGGCGCACGCAGAGCGTGACGTCGCTGCCTGCCGCCGGCACCCCCGAAACGAAGGCGGCGGTGGGCAGGGCGACACGGCCGAGCGCCGTTTCCACCTCCGCCTCGCTGCCCGCCGTGCCGCGCACCCTGGCGGGCAGGAAATTTGCCTCGCCCATGAAGCCGGCGGAAAACAGCGAGCGCGGCCGCATGTAGATTGAGGCCGGCGTGCCGACATCCTCGATGCGGCCCTTGTTCATCACGACAATGCGGTCGGCGATCGCCATCGCCTCTTCCTGGTCGTGGGTGACGTGCACGAAGGTCGTACCGACGCGCTTCTGGATGGCCTTCAGCTCGTCCTGCATCTGCCGGCGCAGTTTCAGGTCGAGCGCGCCGAGCGGCTCGTCGAGCAGCAGCACGTCGGGATCGACGGCCAGCGCGCGGGCGAGCGCCACACGCTGGCGCTGGCCGCCGGAAAGTTCGTGCGGCTTCTTGGCCGAAGAGGCTTTCAGGCCGACGAGATCGAGATAGGAAGACGCCTTCTCGTATCGCTCGGCCTTGCCCATGCCGCGCATGCGAAGGCCGAAACCGACATTATCGCGCAGGCACATATGCGGGAAGAGCGCATAATCCTGGAACATGGTCGTCGTCGGGCGTTTTGCCGGGGAGACGTGCGTCATGTCGCGCCCGTTGATGGCGATCGTGCCGGAAGTCGGCTCGATGAAGCCGCCGAGGATGGAGAGCAGGGTGGTCTTGCCGCAGCCCGATGGGCCGAGCAGCACGATGAACTCGCCCGCCGCGATATCGAGCGAGACGTCGTCGAGCGCGCGGAACGCGCCGAAAGCCTTAGTGGCATTGCGGATGGAAACATCGGCGGTCATGAGGATTTCCCGGTTTTGCGGAAGACGGCGAGTTCGAGGACGACGAGGAACGCGACCGAGACGAGGAAGACGACGCTGCCGATGGCATTGGTCCTGGGGTCGAGGCCGGAGCGCAGCATGCTCCAGATTTCGACCGGCAGCGTCACGTCGAAGCGCGACAGCAGGAAGGCGACGATGAACTCGTCCCAGCTGAACGTGACCGACAGGAAGAAGGCCGCCAGGATCGACGGCAGCAGCATCGGCGCGGTGACGAGCAGCATGACCTGCCAGTCCTTCGCCCCGAGATCGCGCGCCGCCCGCTCGATGTTCACCTGATGCCCGCCCATCGAGGCATAGATGATGGCAAAGCAGAGCGGCAGGTTGATCACCACATGGCCGATGCCGACCGTGACCAGCGAAAGCCGCATGCCGGTGACGTTCAGCATGGAGAGGAGGCCAAGGCCGATGATCAGCGTGCTGACCGTCATCGGCGCGACGATGAGCCCGCGCAGCAGGCCGGAGGCCGGCAGCGTGTAGCGGGCGAAGGCATAGGCCGCGAGAAAGCCGAGCAGGCAGGCGACGGCCGAGGAGAGCAACGCGACGATCAGCGAATTGCCGAGCGCCGCCATCAGCTTGCCGTCGGAAAAGATCGCCTCGTACCAGCGCAGCGTCAGGCCGTTCAGCGGCGGCACCGGCAACGTGCCGTCCTGGAAGGAGAACAGCACCAGCACGACGACCGGCAGGAAGATGAAGAGATAGATGAGGCCGGCATAGAGCGCGGCCAGCGCGGTGGCGAGGTGACGCATGGCTCAGGTCCTCTCCATCTTCAGCCAGCGCGCGCAGGCGACATAGGCGAGCGTGACGACGACCATCAGCACCAGGGAGAGCGCCGCTGCCATCGGGAAATCCGCCCGCCGCCCGAGCTGCAACATGATGACCTGCGGCAGGACGAGTTCATTGTTGCCGCCGAGGATCTGCGGCGTGATGTAGTCGCCGATGCACAATACGAAGGTGAGGAACGCGCCGACCATGATGCCGGGCAGCGTCAGCGGCAGCACGACATGCCGGAAGGTCTGGAAGGCATTGGCCCCGAGGTCGGCCGCGGCGCGGCGATAGTTCGGCGAAAGCTGGATGAGGTTGGCGTAGATCGTCAGAGTCAGCAGCATGACGAAGAAGTGCACGAAGCCGATGATCGTGCCCGTGCGGTTGGCCGACAGTTCCAGCGGTTCCGCGATCACGCCGAGCCACAGCAGCGTCTGGTTGACGACGCCGCCCTTGGACAGCACCAGCAACCAGGAATAGGAGCGCACCACATAGGAGGTCCAGAACGGCAGGATCGCCATGATCAGCGCGAAACGCTGCCATTTCTTCGGCACGCGCTCGGCGATGATCCAGGCAAGCGGATAGGCGAGCAGCACGGAGATGACGGTAACCACCGCCGTGATCTCCAGCGAGACGACGAGCCCCTTGAAAAAATGCGCCTTGCCGAAGAAGGCGATGTAGTTGTCGAGCGTCCAGGTCGCGACGATCTCGCGCCCCTGCCGCGTCCAGAAGCTGATCGCGACCATGTAGGCGAACGGCACGAGAAAGAAGAACCCCGTCCAGAGCAATGCCGGCAGGGCGAAGGCCCAGGCCTTGCGGCGCTCCGCGCGTTCGAGGGCAGTGACGGTCATGGGGTAGGGTCTCCGGCTTCCTTCGGAAGAATGGGGCGTTACCCTTCGGCACCCCCTCTGCCTGCCGGCATCTCCCCCACAAGGGGGGAGAAAGCAGGAGGCTTGCACATTGCCCGAAGTTGAACACCAAACGGGGCGGCGGACTAAGCCCCTCCCCCTTGTGGGGAGGGGTTGGGGAGGGGACTTCCCCAAGCCAGCATTACTGCTGCAGCATCTCCGTCCACACATCCTGCATCGCCGCGTCCATGTCGGCATCGGCCACCGGGTAGAGCTGCGAGTTCTTCAGGTATTCCGGCTGCCTGTCCCAGCGCAGCGCCGTCTTCTGCGGGTCTGTAAGGTGCTCGCCCGCCTTGGCGTTGGACGGCATCGCCCAGTAGCAGGAGGAGGTGGCAAGCCGCGCCTGGCCCTCGGGACTGACGATGTACTGCACGAATTTCAGCGCGAGGTCCTGCTTCTCGCTGTCCTTGAAGACGCCGATGGACTGCGCCCAGCGCAACGCACCCTGCTTGGGGATCGTCCAGTCGAGGTTCGGCTTTTCGGCGGAAAGCCCGGCCGTCAGCCATTCGCCGCCGCCCACAACGATGTCGACCTCGCCGGTCGCCAGCGCCGTCTGCGAGGCGACGACGTCGCTCACCTGGCGCGAGACCTTCTTCATCTCGAAGAGCTTTTCCTTGATCGCCGGCAGGTCGTCCTGCTTGAGGTCGGCGGTCTTCTTGCCGATGCCGACGCCGGTGAGGCCGACCATCGGCAGGTAATAGTCATAGAGCGCGATGCGGCCCTTGTACTTGTCCGACCACATGACCGAGAGGTCTTCCATGTCGGCCGGGTCGACCTTGGTCTTGTCGTAGGAAATCGTGTTGTAGCCGAATTTCTCCGTGACGGCGTAGACCTTGCCGTCCCGCGTCGTCGTCTCCTCCATGCGCACTTCCGGGAAGAGATCGCCCAGCGGCAGCTTGTCGGCCGGCATTTCGCCGAGGATATCCATGTCGATGGCGCGCGGCACATCCACCGCGTCGATCACCAGCACGTCCCAATCGCCCGGGCGGGACTGCTCGATGATCGAGATCGCGGCGCCCGTGCCTTCATATTCCTTGAGATTGACCTTGACGTTGTTGGCCTTCTCGAAGGGCTCGACGAGGGCCGGGTCGGTGTGATCGCACCAGACGAGCGCGTTCAGCTCATCCTGCGCCATAACGCTGGCGGGCGAAAACGCGAGGACGGCGGCGGTGGCGAGAAGCTTGCGGCCGGGGAGGCCGCCGGAAACGGTTTTCTTCATCATAGTTCCCTCTGGTGAAGGCTTTTCGGGCCTTGCGAACGGCACTCATCACGGCGCCTTGAGAAAAAGATTGAACGAGTTCATTTTTTAAGTCAATATCATTTTCGAGGAGATTCAACCGGAGGATTCTATGGCGGGTTTGCGGGCGAAACAGAAGGCGGACAAGACCCGCCGCATCCTCGAAGCCGCCACCACGCTGTTCCGCGAACAGGGCTATGACAGCGCCCGAATCGAGGACATCGCCGAGATGGCCGAAGTCTCCGTCGGCACACTCTACAACTATTACCAGAACAAAGGCGATATTCTCGTCGCCACCGTCGCGATGGAAGTGACGGAAGTGCTGGAGGGCGGTGCACGTATCGTTTCCAACCCGCCGCTCAACGTCGCCGAGGCGCTGCGCACCCTGATCGACCAGTATTACGACCATTCGCTCGTCTATCTTTCCAAGGAGATGTGGCGCACCGCCATGGCCATCTCCATCCAGCAGCCGGAAACCCCGCTTTCCCGGCGTTATACGGAGCTTGACGGCCAGCTTTCCGCCCAGGTCGTCCGTCTCGTCGAGACGTTGCAGGCGCGCGGCGTGGTCCATGCCGGCATCGACGCGAAAGCCATGGGTGAGGTCTTCTTCAACAATCTCAACATGATGTTCATCGAGTTCTGCAAGGTCGACGCCATGTCGCTCGAGGAGTTGAAGGTCCGCGTCAACGCCCAGCATGAGCCCATCGCGACACTCATCAGCACCGTCAAGATCGTCTGAGCCGGAAGCAAGCATGACCGATACGCAGTCCGCCATCCATTCTGCCGCCGATGCGCTGGTCGATGCCTTTGCCCGGCACGACCGCGACGCCTATTTCGCCGCCTTCGCGCCGGAGGCGACCTTTCTCTTCTACAATCTCGACCGCCCCCTCGACGGGCGCGCCGCCTACGAGGCGGAATGGGCACTATGGGAGAAGCGCGACGGCTTCCGCGTGCTCGCCTGCCGCTCGACCGAGCGAAGGATCCGGCTCGTCGGC
This sequence comes from Shinella zoogloeoides, assembly GCF_030733845.1. NCBI lineage: Bacteria > Pseudomonadati > Pseudomonadota > Alphaproteobacteria > Hyphomicrobiales > Rhizobiaceae > Shinella > Shinella zoogloeoides. The sequence continues at coordinate 194,416 of NZ_CP132312.1, read as the reverse complement.
GACGTCGCGATCTTCACCCATTCCGTGGAGACGGATCTCTCCGTCGGCGGCGAGACGGTGACGAACAACGAGCGCGAGACCATCGTCTTCGCGCGAGACCCCGCCGGCCGCTGGCTCGCCGTGCACGAACATCTTTCGGCAGCGGCCTGACCCCATACATACATATGTGTGTACGCCCTGTCCCATCGGTGCTATAGTCCCGTCGAAGGAGCATGGCCATGCATAGAACGCGTGTCTTCAGGAACGGAAACTCGCAGGCCGTCCGCATCCCCTCGGACCTCGCCTATGAGCGCACCGATATCGAGGTGGAAATCGAACGCGTCGGAGAGGAACTGCGCATCCGCCCCGCGCGGCGCTCGCTCGCCGGGGTGCTCGATCGTTTCGCCCGCTTCGCGCCCGATTTCATGGCGGAAGGCCGGGGCGAGCAGGAACAGGCGGAGCGGGACACGCTGTGATGCCCCGCTACATGCTCGACACGAACATGTGCATCTACCTCATGAAGAACCAGCCGGAACAGGTCGCCCGCAGGTTTGCGGCCTGCGCGGTCGGCGACGTCGTGATGTCCGCCATCACCTATGCAGAACTGCAATACGGGGTCGCCGTCGCAAGGGATACGGCGCGGGAGCGGGAAAACCTCCGGGACCTGGTCGAGTTGATCCCGGTCCTGCCGTTCGACATGGAAGCGGGCCTTGCCTACGGGCCGGTGCGCATGGCGACGCGCGAGCGCAAGACCGACCATCTCGACAAGCTCATCGCCGCGCAGGCGATCGCCGCCGATGCGGTGCTCGTCACCAACAATGTCAGGGACTTCGCCGCCTATCCCGCGCTCAAGATCGAGAACTGGCTGGAAGCCTGAGCTAGCAACACCTTTCTGCCGTCTTTCCGGCCGCGAGCTGTTCGAGGATCGGACAGTCCGGCCGGTCGTCGCCATGGCAATGGGCGGAAAGGTGTTCCAGCGTATGCACCATTTCCTGCAGCAGGCGCATCTTCTCCCGCATCTCGTCTATGTGTTCGCTGGCGATGCGCTTGACGTCGGCCGAGGCGCGGGCGCGATCCTGCCAGAGTGCCAGGAGGTCGCGGATCTGCGCGATGGAAAAGCCGAGATCGCGCGCGCGGCGGATGAAGGAGAGCGTCGAGAGGTCACGCGGGCCGTAGACGCGATAGCCGGAGCCGGTGCGGCCGGCCTCCCGGATAAGGCCGATCTGCTCGTAATGCCGGATCATCTTGGCGGTGACGCCCGTCGCCTCCGCCGCCTCGCCGATGTTCATGCCTTTTCTCCCTTGAAAGCCGGGCGGAACCGCTTCAGCCGCAACGCATTCGAGACGACGAAGACGCTGGAAAGCGCCATGGCGCCGGCCGCGAGCGCCGGCGAAAGCTGGATGCCGAAGGCCGAAAAGAACAGGCCGGCGGCCAGCGGAATGAGCGCGACATTATAGCCGAAAGCCCAGAAGAGGTTCTGGCGGATGTTGCGCATGGTGGCCCGCGAAAGCGCGATGCCGGTGGCGACGCCCCGCATGTCGCCCGCCATCAGCACCACGTCGGCACTCTCGATGGCGACGTCCGTGCCCGTGCCGATGGCGATGCCCGTCTCGGCGGCGGCGAGCGCCGGGGCGTCGTTGATGCCGTCGCCGACGAAGGCGACCTTCTTCGCGCCGTCGGCCGAAAGCGCGCGCACCGCGGCCACCTTGCCGTCCGGCAGCACCTCCGCCATCACCCTGTCGATGCCGAGCTTTGCGGCGACGGCCTCGGCCGTGCGGCGGTTGTCGCCGGTGATCATCGCCACCTCGATGCCGAGGGCCTTCAGTGCGGAAACCGCCTCCTTCGTCGTCGGCTTCACCGGGTCGGTGACGGCGAAAAGCGCGGCCAGCCGGCCGTCGATGGCGGCATAAAGCGGCGAGGCGCCTTCGGCCGCCAGCCGCTCGGCATGGGCGGTGAAGGGCGCGACATCGAGGCCGCGCGCCTGCATGAAGCCGACCGAGCCGGCCTCGACCTTGCGGCCGGCAACCTCGGCGGCGATGCCCTGTCCCGACGTGGTGATGAAGCTGCTGGCGCCGGGAAGCTCGATGCCCTCGGCCACGGCGGCCTCGTGGATGGCGATGGCGATCGGGTGCTCGGAATGCACTTCGGCTGCGGCGACCAGCGCCAGCACCTCGTCGCGGGCAAACCCTTCCGCCGGCACGATCTCCGTCAAGGTGGGATGGCCGAGCGTCAGCGTGCCGGTCTTGTCGACGGCGACGATATCGGTACCCTCAAGCGTCTGGAGCGCCGTGCCCTGGCGGAACAGCACGCCGAGCTCGGCGGCCCGGCCGGTGCCTGTTATGATCGAGGTCGGCGTCGCAAGGCCCATGGCACAGGGGCAGGCGATGATCAGCACGGCGACCGCATTGACCAGCGCGTGGGCGAGCACCGGGCTCGGCCCGAGCGCCAGCCAGAGGCCGAAGGTAAGCAGCGCCACGGCGATGACGGCGGGCACGAACCATTGCGTGACGCGATCGACCAGCGCCTGGATCGGCAGCTTCGCCGCCTGCGCGTCCTCGACCATGCGGATGATCTGCGAGAGCACCGTATCGGCCCCGACGCGGGTGGCACGGAAGGTGAGGGAGCCGGTCGTGTTCACCGTGCCGCCGGTCACCATGTCGCCCGCCTTGCGCGCGACCGGCATCGGCTCCCCGGTGATCATCGATTCGTCGACATAGGAACTGCCGTCCGTGACTTCGCCGTCCACCGGCACCTTCTCGCCCGGCCTCACCAGCACGACGTCGCCAGGCACGACGCTTTCCAGCGGCACGTCCTCCGCCTTGCCGTCGCGCATCACGCGGGCGGACTTGGCGCGCAGGCCGGCAAGATGCCGGATCGCCTCGCCGGTGCGGCCCTTGGCCCGCGCCTCCAGGTAGCGCCCCGCAAGGATGAGCGTCACGATGACGGCGGCCGCCTCGAAATAGACATTGGCCGCCCCGCCCGGCAGCAGGCCGGGCGCAAAGGTGGCGACGGTCGAAAAGCTCCAGGCGGCGAACGTGCCGATGACGACGAGCGCGTTCATGTCCGGCGCAAGGCGCAGGAGGCTCGGAATCCCCTTGCGGAAGAAGCGCAGCCCCGGCCCGGCAAGCACCAGCGTCGCCAGCACGAACTGGATCACGCGGCTCGCCTGCATGCCAAGCGTTTCATGGATATAGTGGCCGAAGGAGGGAAAGGCGTGCGCGCCCATCTCCATGACGAAAAGCGGCGCCGTCAGGATCGCGGCAATCGCAAGGTCGCGGCGCAGGGTCCTCGCCTCGGCGGCCCTCCGGTCCTCCTGCGGCGCGGCGACGGTCTCGCGGACGGCCTTGTAGCCGGTGCGCTCGATGGCGGCGGCAAGGTCCTCGAAGGTGACGGCGCCCTTGAGGAAGCGCACCCGGGCGCGTTCCTGCGCAAGGTTGGCCGTCGCCTCCAGCACGCCGGGAACGGCTTTCAACGCCTTTTCCACCCGGCCGATGCAGGAGGCGCAGGTCATGCCCTCGACGGGGAATTCGAGGACGTCTTCCGAAACCCCATAGCCAGCCTTGCGAACCGCATCGACGACGGCCATCGCGTTGGGCGCGCCGGCAAAGGTCACGTCGGCCTTTTCCGTCGCAAGATTGACGGCCGCGCCGGTAACGCCCGGCACCTTCTCGATGGCTTTCTCCACCCGGCGCACGCAGGAGGCGCAGGTCATGTCGGAGATGGAAAGCTTGATCGTCTGCTGGCTGTTCGGGGTGAGCATGGTGCACCTTTCATCCCGAGGCCGCCCGACCTCAACCCTGCTTGGGCTGAAGCGCGGTCGGCCTCAATTCGGATAGATCGTGCACCTTCCCATCATGTCAAGGTCAAGCAGCTTTTTGACGCTCAGGCATCGACCGGCGCATAACCCTCCGCCTCGATGACCGAGGCGACGGCAGCGCGGTCGCCGGCATTCTCGATCGAGACGCGCTTGGTGGTAAGGTCGATATCGACTTTCGCGGCCGGGTAGGCTGCGAGCACGGCGCCGGTGATGGTCCTGGCGCAGTGGCCGCAGGTCATGTCGGAAACGGTGAAGGCGAGGGTCTGGTCATTGCTCATGGCTGGTCTCCTGATGTTTCCACCATGCTGAAGCCTTCCCCCATGGCAAGGTCAAGCCCTCGATACCGGCTTATCCGAAGAGGCGGCGTAGCAGCACAAGGAACTGGTCGCGGGCCCGCGTGCCGCCGAGCCGTTCCAGGCAATCAGCCTCGAAATCCGCCTCGGCGCGCCGGGCCTCCGCCAGAAGGCTTTCCCCGGTGGGCGTGAGATAGAGCGCATGGGAGCGGCGGTCGTTGGGCACACTGCGCCGCTCGGTCAGACAGCGGTTTTCGAGATCGTTCATCAGCGCCACGAAGTTGGCGCGCTGAATGCCGAGCGCAGCCGCAATCTGGGATTGCTTCCGCCCCGGATTTTCCGCGATCAGCGCCAGAGCGCCGAATTCGATCGGACGAAGGTTCACCTTGGAGAAATAAAGAAGAAAGCGGCCGACGAGCTGGCCATGGGTGCGTCGAAGCTGGTGCGCCACACTCTGCGCGACGCGGGATGCGTCGAGCGCCGCCTCCGCGCCATCTTCATAAGTTTCACTTATCTTTTCCATGACTTGGCCAGCCTTTCCCCAGCCGGGACAAATCCCGGCATATGGCCCGCCATCGACAATAAGGGGGCACGCCAAACGCGCAAGACGCGGCACGCGCGATTGCGAAAATTTTCTACACGCAATCAGGGGATGAGAAACGATTTTGCCGGATACGAGGCCTCCACAACGCGACGGGTGCATTTCAGGTTAATTGAATTCAACCGGGAGAAGCCGTAGCACTCAGTCGAGTGCGAATCGACCCAGGCGATCCTTCAGCCGCGCGATCGTCCCGACATCGGCATTGGCGAAGGCGAAACGCAGATATCCCTCCTGCCGCGCACCGAAATAGCTGCCGGGAAGGCAAAGGATGCCGGCCTCCTTGGCAAGCTTTTCCGCCACGCGGGCCGAAGGCACATCGCCGAAGGGATGGCCGATGAAGGCGAAATAGGCGCCGACAGCACCGACGCGCCAGGCCGGCACGCCCGTCATCGTCGCGCGCAGCGCCTCCACCCGCCGGGCGATCTCGCGGCGGTTCTCCTCGCGCCAGTCGGCAAGCAGCGGCAGGGCGGTCGCCACGGCGGCCTGCGCGGAACGCGGCGGGCAGATCTGCAGATTGTCCATGATCTTCGCCACCTGCTCGACCACGCCTGCGCCCGCCGTGATCGCACCGAGACGATGGCCGGGAATGCAGAAGGATTTCGAGAAGCTGTAGAGGCTGATCAGCGTGTCCTCCCAGCCCGGACGGCCGAAGAGATCGTGCGGCCGTCCGGCGCCGGCCGGCAGGAAGTCGCGATAGGTCTCGTCGAGGATCAGCCAGACGCCCCGGGCGGCGCAGACGTCGTAGATGGCCGAAAGAAGCGCCGGCGGGTAGACGGCGCCCGTCGGGTTGTTCGGCGAGACGAGGGCGACGGCCCGCACATCCGGTGTGATCGCGGCGGCAAGCGCATCGACATCCGGCAGGAAGCCGTTCGCCGGGTCGCAGGCCGCAAACCGCGTCTTTATGCCGAGCATGGCGAGCGTGGTTTCCTGGTTGAAATAATAGGGGTCCGTCATCAGGACGGCATCGCCTGCGCCGGCCACCGCCATGGCGGCGCAGATGAAGGCCTGGTTGCAGCCCGCCGTGATATGGACGTTGGCGGCGGCGAGCGGCGCGCCGTAGGTCCCGGCGACATGCTCGCCATAGGCCTTGCGCAGGCCGTCCTCGCCCTCGATCGGGCCATAGCCGGTATAGGCGCGCGAGGCGGCGTATTCGCCGAGCAGGCGCAGCATCTCGGGATGCGGCGGATAGCCGGGAACGGCCTGCGACAGGTCGATCATCGGCCCGCTGCGGCCGTCATAGGCATCGCCCCAGGCGAAGACGGAGGGAATCGGCGGAGGAGCGAGGGTTTCGACGAGCGGATTGAAGCGGGGCATGGTCTATCTCTGAACGGTCAGGCGCGGGTCTTGCGCTGGGGGTTGGACGTGGCGCGGCGCGGAGCCGGCGCCGGGATCGGGCGAATGGGTTCCGCCGCACGGCCGCGGCCGCGCAACAGCGTGCGGGCCGAGGCCTGGGGTTCGGGCAGGGTTTCTTCCAGCGCGGCGAAGAGCCAGTCGATGAAGACTTTCACGATCGGCGTCTGGCGCGCCGTATGCCGGCAGGCGACATGGAAGGCATGGTTGGCCGGCACCGAGAGGTCGAAGGGCACGACCAGATCGCCGCGGGCGATCAGGTTGCTGGCGGTGATCGTATCGCCGAGCGCGATGCCCTGGCCGTGCAGCGCCGCTTCGGTGGAAAGGCGCGCATCGCTCATGAAGTGCTGACGGCCGCGGCCCATCTCGACAGCATCGGCCGCCGAGAGCCAGGTGTTCCATTCGCGCCCGTCGTCGCCGTGGAAAAGCGTATGGTCGGCAAGGTCGCGCACCGAGCGCAGGGGCCGGCTGTTGAGCAGGGAGGGACTTGCGACCGGGAAAAGCCTCAGATGCGACCAGAGCCGCGTCCAGCAATCCGGCCAGCTTCCGTCGCCATAGAGGATGCAGACATCCGTATCGAGCGAGCGCAGGTGCTCGGGATCGTTGGAGGCGATGAGCGTGACGCGCACGCCGGGATAATGATCGGTGAAGGTATCGAGGCGCGGGATCAGCCAGAGCGACAGCAGCGCCGGTACGCAGGTGACGGTGATCTCGCCGCGCGTTTCCGGCTGCTTCATCAGCGCGGTCGCCGCCGCGATCTCGCCGAAGGCATTGGTGACGGCCGGCAGCAGCAAGGCGCCCTGCGGCGTCAGCTTCAGCCGCTTGCCGCCGCGCTCGAAGAGCGGGGTGTCGAGCGCTTCTTCCAGCGCGCGGATCTGGTGGCTGACCGCGCCGTGCGTGACGTTCAGTTCCCGCGCCGCCGCAGAGACGGATCCCCGGCGAACGGTGGCCTCGAAGGCGCGTAGCGGATTGAGCGGGGGCAGGCGTGATGCCATTGACGGGGAATTCTCGGATCGTGAGTTTTTCTCACGGCAAACGCTATAACAATGTCAATTGCTTTTCCAAGCGTTTTATTACGATACTGTGAAAAACGAGGGCGAAGCCCCGGGGGACGATCGGGAGGCGCCAGTTTCGCTGGCAATGGACCGCGCAAGGCATGCGCCGGGACCAAAGCGCAGTTTTCTTTCCGAAAATCCAAACCCGATGGCGTTCGGCCCTTTCATGGCGCAGAGCGCCTGGCGTAGAATGGCAACAACGGGAACGACCCGGCCGGATCGACCGGCCGGCCTTAAAGGAGAAAGACGACCATGCGTGACATCCTCAAGACCAATGTCAGCCGCCGCGCCGTGCTTGGCGCGGGCGTTGCCGGCGCCTCGCTGCTCGCCATGCCGGCGGTGCTGCGCGCGCAGGACAAGTCGCTGAAGGTCGGCGTCTACGGCGGCTATTTCAAGGATTCCTTCGACAAGAACATCTTCGCCGACTTCACCAAGGAAACGGGCATCGCGGTGGAATCGGTCGCCGAGCCGACGGGCGAGGCCTGGCTCGTCCAGCTCGAGCAGGCCGCTCGCGCCGGGCAGGCGCCGGCCGACGTCTCGATGATGTCGCAGGTCGCCATGCTGAAGGGCCAGTCGACCGAGCTGTGGGCGCCGCTCGACATGGCGAAGATCCCGAACGCTTCCAACCTGATCGACCATTTCGTCAACAAGTATCCCGATGGCCGCGTCGCCGGCATCGGCGCCGTCGCCTGGTACATCACGCTCGTCACCAACACGGATGTCTTCAAGGAAGCGCCGACCTCCTGGAACGCGCTGTGGGATCCGGCAAATGCCGACAAGCTCGGCCTGCTGGCGCTCGTGTCCAACTCCTTCCTGCTGGAAGTGACGGCCAAGACCCATTTCGGCGGCACCAACGCGCTCGACACCGAGGAAGGCCTCGTCAAGGCCTTCGAAAAGCTCGCCGAAGTCAAGCCGAACGTTCGCCTGTGGTATCGTGACGAGGCGCAGTTCGAGCAGTCGCTGAAGTCGGGCGAAATCCCGATGGGCCAGTATTACCACGACGTGACGGGCCTGGCCGCCAAGGATGGCCAGCCGGTCCGCTCCACCTTCCCGAAGGAAGGCGGCATCATGGATTCCGGCTGCTGGGCGCTGTCGCGCGTCTCGGAAAAGGTCGAGGAAGCCCATACCTTCATCAACTACATGAGCCAGCCGAAGATCCAGGCGCTGCTGTCGCGCAAGGTCGGCACCGCGCCGACCGTCAAGCGCGATCTGCTCGACCTTTCGGCGGAAGAGTTCGCCGCGGTTTCCTCGGATATCGATCCGATCATCCCGCGCTACGACCTCTACACCTCCAAGGCCGACTGGCTGAACCAGAAGTGGACGGAAATGATCGCAGGCTGAGCCTGTCCCTTCCAGAAGACACCGGCCGGCGGGCAACCGCCGGCCGGTTCCAGAACCAGCGCCGAGCGGAGCCCCAATGTCCGGATTGACCCTCCAGAATATCGTCAAGCAGTTTGGTACGTTCACGGCCGTCAAGAATGTCGAGCTGACCGTGCCGCACGGCACCTTCGTCTGCCTTCTCGGCCCGTCCGGCTGCGGCAAGACCACGCTGATGCGCATGGTCGCCGGCCTCGACCTGCCGACGAGCGGGGCGATCAAGCTCGACGGCAAGGACATCACCACCGTTCCCACCCACAAGCGCGACCTCGGCATGGTCTTCCAGTCGCTGGCGCTCTTTCCGCACCTTTCCGTCGGCGAGAACATCGCCTATTCGCTGCGCATCCGCGGTATCGGCAAGGAGGAGCAGAAGAAGCGCGTCGACGAGCTCCTTTCGATGATCCATCTGACGGGCTATGCCGACCGTCCGGTCGCAAAGCTCTCCGGTGGCCAGCGCCAGCGCGTCGCCATCGCCCGCGCCCTCGCCATCTCGCCGAAACTGTTCCTGCTCGACGAGCCGCTCTCCGCGCTAGACGCCAAGCTGCGCGAGGCCATGCAGGTGGAGCTGCGCCAGCTCCAGCAGCGCCTCGGCATCACCACCATCGTCGTCACCCACGACCAGCGCGAGGCCATGACCATGGCCGACACGGTCGTCGTGATGAACGGCGGCGAGATCCGCCAGGCCGCCCCGCCGGTGGAGATCTACCGCCGCCCGGCCGACACCTTCGTCGCCGACTTCATCGGCATGACCAACCTCATCGATTTCAAGGCGGACGGCGCGGGCGCCAGCGTGCTCGGCGCCTCGGTCCCCGGCCTTGCCATTCCCGCCGGCCTCACATCGGGCGTCCTTTCGGTGCGCCCGGAAGACGTGCATCTGACGGCCCCCGGCAACGCGCCGATCTCCGGCACCGTCACCTTCGTGCGCGATCTCGGCGGCACGATCGAGACCTTCGTGGAGGCCGGCGGCAAGCAGATCGTCGCCGTCTCCATGCCGAACGCCCGGCCGGACGTTTCCGTCGGCCAGAGCGTTGGCGTCCAGCTCAACCCGGCCGATTGCGTGGTGCTGAAGTCATGAGACGCGAAGCGCCGCAAAAACTCACCGACTATGGCCCGCTGCTCTTTCCCGCGGGCATGCTGATCGTCTTCTTCGTCGTGCCCTTCGCGACGATGATCGCGGTTTCCTTCTTCAAGCGCGATCCGGCCGGTTTCTATTCGGCCGACTTCGTCTTAGACAACTACGCCCGCTTCCTCAGCCTGTTCTTCGGCAAGGTGCTGGGCTTCTCGCTGTTCCTCGCGATCGCCGTCGCCATCTGCTGCGTGGCGCTTGCCGTGCCCTTCACCTACCTGCTTTCGCGCACCAGGCGGAAGACGCAGGTGCTCTGGCTGGTGGCGCTGCTCTCCATCCTGTCGCTCTCGGAAGTCATCATCGGCTTCGCCTGGTCGACGCTGTTTTCGCGCACGGCGGGCATCACCAACCTGCTCGTCATGCTCGGCGTGATGAACGAGGCGGTGGCGCTGAACCCGAGCTTCGGCGCGGTGCTGACGGCCATGGTCTACCAGGCGCTGCCCTATACGGTGCTGGTACTCTATCCCGCCCTCGTGCGGCTCGATCCGACGCTGACGGAGGCGGCGCGCACCCTTGGCGCCTCGCCGGTCAAATCCTTCTTCACCGTCGTCGTGCCGGCGCTGCGCAACACCATCGTCGCAACCCTGATCATGGTCTTCATCTTCGCGCTCGGCTCCTACCTGCTGCCGCAGATTCTCGGCCGGCCGCAGCACTGGACGCTTTCGGTGCTCATCACCGACCAGGCGATCTACCAGTCCAACATGCCGTTCGCCGCTGCCATGGCCGTGTTCCTCGTGCTCGTCACGCTCGGCCTCGTCGCGCTCACGGTCTATGCCGGCCGCAAGGGAGAAGCCGCATGAACGCCGCGCTGCAGAAGGTCTATTTCGGCCTCATCGGCCTCTTCCTGTCGCTGCCGATCATCGTCGTCGCCGGCGTATCGGTGAACGAGAAGCAGACGCTTGCCTTCCCCCCGCAGGGATTCTCGCTCGGCTGGTACGGCGAAATCTTCACCAATGTCGAATGGCGCAATGCCCTCTTCGCCTCGATCACGCTGGCGGCTCTTTCGGCGGCCGTGGCGCTCGCCATCGCGCTGCCGCTCGCCTGGTTCCTCTGGCGGCGGCATGCGCCCTGGGCGAACATCTTCCAGCTTCTCGGCATCGCGCCCTTCACGCTGCCGCCGGTCATCACGGCGCTCGGCCTTCTCACCTTCTGGGCCACGACCGGCTTCTACGGCCAGCCGGCGACGGCCGTCATCAGCCATGCCATCTTCTTCGTGACGCTGCCGCTGGTGACGCTGTCGCTCGGCTTTTCCTCCATCGACCGCTCGCTGGTCGAAGCCGCCGCGACGATGGGGGCCGACGACCGCACGATCTTCCGCACGGTGGTCCTGCCGCTGATACTGCCCTATCTCATATCCGGCTATGCATTCGCCTTCGTTCTTTCGCTCAACGAGTATATCGTTGCCTACATGACGATTGGCTTCACGATGGAGACACTGCCGATCAAGATCTTCAACGCGTTGCGCTACGGCTATACGCCGACGATGGCCTCGGTCACGATCCTGTTCGTCGCGATCGCCGCCACCATCTTCGGCCTCGTCGCGCGCTTCGGCGACCTGCCGAAGCTGCTCGGCGCGATGTCGTCGCGGGATTAGAAAACGAAGTAGGAAGAGCCATGCGGATCGCCGCCCTGCAAATGCACGCCATTGCCGGTGACGGCGAGGCCAATATCGAACGCATCGCCGCCGCCGCCGCGGATGCCGCGTCCGGCGGCGCCAAGCTGCTCATCGTGCCGGAACTCGCCGTCACCGGCTACGGGGCGGGAGAGGCGGCGTTCACCCGTCTCGCCTCGCCCGCAACAGGCGACGTGGCGGCGCGGCTCAGCGCCATCGCCCGCGACAACGGGCTCGCCATCGTTGCGGGCTTTGCCGAGCAGGAAGGCACGACCACCTATAACAGCGCGCTCTTCACCGACGGCATCGGCACCAATGCGGTCTACCGCAAGTCCCACCTCTACGGCGACTACGAGCGCAATGTCTTCAAGCCCGGCGTTCCCGCCTCCGTCATGGTGGAACTCGGCGGCATAAGGCTCGGCATGCTGATCTGCTACGACGTGGAGTTTCCGGAAAACGTGCGCCGCCTGGCGCTCGCCGGCGCCGACCTCGTCGTCGTCCCGACGGCGCTGCCGAAGGGTTCGTCAGGCACCTTCATCGCAGGCCACATGATCCAGGTGCGCGCCTTCGAGAACCAGGTCTTCGTCGCCTATATCAACCATTGCGGCGGCGACGACCACTTCACCTATGCCGGCCTCTCACGCATCGCAGCCCCCGACGGCAAGCTGCTCGCCGAGGCACCCGCCGAGGGCGAAACCCTGCTCTTCGCGGAAATCCGGCCCGAGGACTATGCGAAGTCACGGGCGGAGAACACCTATCTCGTGGATCTCGGCCGGGTTTAAAGGCTGATCAGCCCGGTGCCGACCACCGCAAGCGCCGCGCCGATCCAGGCGGCCGGCGGCGGCACGATGCCGGTGCGCGCCCAGACCATCGGCAGGATGACGACCGGCGTCATGGACGAGAGCGTCGAGACGATGCCGACATTGCCGTGCGCCAGCGCCGCCATCAGCAGCGACATGCCGAGCCCAACGCCGAAGAAGGCAGAACCGACGGCAAAGCCCAGCGAACGCCGGGTAATCTGCGATGTCGCCTTCAGTGCCGGATGCGGCACGAGAAGGAGCGCCACGAAGAAGAGCGTCGCGATGCCGGAGCGCACGGCCATCGCCGTGAAGGGCTCGACGCCGCCTGCCATGGCGGGACGGGCGGCAAGGCTGCCGAGCGCCTGCCCGATGGCCGTGACGATCCCGAGCCCGATGCCGAGCCACGGCGTGCGCGCGGCCATCTTGGAGGGCCGCCGGCCGATGGCCAGCATGATGCCGGCCAGCACGCAGGTAATGCCGAGCCCCTGCCGGCCCGTCAGCGTTTCGCCGAGGAAGAGATAGCCGAGCACCACCGCGAAGGGCGAGGCGAGCGAGAAGAGCAGGGCGGTGGTGCGCGGACCGGCCGAATAGATCGCCGCGAAATAGGTGGTGCTGGCGATGATGATGCCGAAAAAGCTGGAAACGGCGAGGAAGCCGAGCTGCCACGGCTCCACGCTGCGCCAGCCGCCCACCGCGAGCGAGGCGGCCGCCGTCATCAGGAAGGCGGCGATCATCTGCACGCGGGCAAGGTCGAGAAGCGGCATGCGCCCCTGCAACTCGCTGACGAACATGCCACTCATCGCGATGCAGACGGCGGCGCAGAGGGCGAGGATTTCAGCGATATACATGCGATAGGCCGGATGTTTGAACACCCGGCCTATCGCATAGATTTGGCTGCGCCGATAGCGCTTCTTTTCGAGATCAAGCCTGGTAGGTGATCCGGCCGTCGCAGATGGTGGTGACGGGGCGGACGGCCGAAAGATCGGCGAAATCCGTCGCCTCCACATCGGCCGAAAGCACGACGATGTCGGCAAGGTAGCCGGGCTTCAGCACGCCCTTGCGGTCTTCCATGAACTCGACCCAGGCGCCGTTCTTCGTATAGGCGGCCAGCGTCTCGTGCAGCGATAGCCGCTCGTCCTTCATGCCGTCCTTCCAGACCGTGCGGGTCATGGCGCATTCGATGCAGTTCATCGGATCGAGCGGGGAGACCGGCCAGTCGGTGGCGAAGACGATCGGCGCGCCGGCATCGACCAGCGTGCGCCAGGCAAACGCATAGGGCCAGCGCGCCTCGCCGATATAGGAAAGGTACGGCTCGGTCGGCAGGCCGGCACTGCCGGGCGGGTGGGTCGGCTGCATCGAGGCGACGGTGCCGAGCTCCTTGAAGCGCGGGATGTCATCGGGATGCACCACCTCGATATGCTCGATGCGGTTGCGGCTGTCGCGCTTGCCGTTGGCCTTGATGGCGGCCTCGTAGCCGTTCAGCACCATGCGCACCGCGCCGTCGCCGATGGCGTGCACAGCGACCGGCAGGCCGAGCTTGTCGGCGGCGACGGCGACGTCGTTGAAGTGCTCCTGCGAGAACAGCGGATCGCCCTTCAAGCCCGGCTGGTGGCAATAGTCGTCGACGAAGACGGCCGTGCCCGATTCCGTCACGCCGTCCATGAAGAGTTTGACGAAATCGCAGCGCAGGCGGTCGGAATTGAAGCGCTCGCGCCAGGCCGCGGCCTTGGTCTCGAGGTCCGAGAGCGGCATGAAGTTCTTCATGTGGAAGGGCATGCGCACGCGCACCGGCAGGCCCACCGTCTTCTCGATCTCATCCAGCATTTCGAGCTGGTAGAGGCTGCCGTCCATGTTCTGCAGCGAGGTGATGCCGAGCGAGGCGACATAGGCGAGACCTTCCTTGATGATCTCGATGTCGCCGGCACGCTCCTCCGCCGTCACATGCTCCGGATCGCCGCCCGTGCCAACGCCGAGCATTTCGCGCGCGCCCGTCTCGCCGAGCGCGGAGACCGGACGGATGGCGTTGCTTTCGCGCAGTTCCCCATTGGCAAGGCCGTCCTCGCCCATGACGATCTCGTTGCCGACGCCGACATCGCGGCCCTCGAGGATGCCGCCCATCTTGAGCGCCAGCGTATTGGCCCAGGCGGTGTGGTGGTCGGGGGCGAAGATCAGCACGGCGCGGTCCGGCAGGATGCGGTCGAGATGGTGGCGCGTCATGCGCTCGTCGTCGGAGAGGATCGTGTAGTCGGCATGCTGGGCGATCAGCAGCGTGCGCTCAGGATAATCCGCCGCATATTTCTTCAACGCCTTGTCCAGTGCATCGAACCCCTTCATTCCGAAGAGCGAGAGTTCGCGCAGCTCGGCCGAGCCGCCGAAGATGTGCATGTGCGCCTCGTTGAAGCCCGGCAGCACGGTCGCGCCCTTCGCGTCGATCACATGGGTATCGGGGCCGGAAAAGGCGTCGATCTCGGCCTCGGAGCCGACGGCGAGGATGCGGTTGCCGGAAACGGCGAGCGCGGCGGCACGCGGGTTCGCCTCGTCCATGGTCAGCACCCGCGCATTGCGGATGATGTAGCTCGCTTCTTTCTGCATGGTGTTCCCTCGGTCTGTTCTAGATTGCCCGGCGGCACAGCGCCCGGAAGAAGGTGAAGATGTCCTGGTTCTCCTCGTCGCCCAGCGGCTCGGGCTGGGAGGAGAGTTTTACGATGACCGTCTCGGTGCTCGGATCGACATAGAGCCATTGGCCATGGATGCCGATCGCACAAAAGGCGTGGTCGGCTTCGCCGGACTGGTACCACTGGCTGCGGTAGCGCCCGTTCGGCAGGTCGACATTGCGGCCCTGTTGCCAGGCCTCCCGGTCGCCGTTCTCCTGCATGTCGCGGATCCATCCCTCGGGAATGATCTGCCGGCCGTTGCGAACGCCGTGGTTGCGCAGGAGTTCGCCGAGACGGGCAAGGTCGCGCGCCGTCATGGAGACGCCGCCGGCGGTGCGCGGCGTACCAATGGCATCCACCGTGATATCGGCATTACCCTTCGCACCCATCGGCTTCCAGATGAGGTCCGAGACGAGATCGGCAAAGCGCGCGCCCGTCACGCGCTCGATGACGACGCCGAGGAGGTCGGCATTCGGCGAGGCATAGTAGAACGGTCCGCCATGCGGCCGCTCGGCCTTTTGCAGGGTGAGCAGGAAGGATGCCAGCGTCTCGGGCTTTGCGTCCGGCATCGGCGGGTTCCACAGCATGGACCGGCGATAGCGCGCGAAGGCGCCGTAGGGATCGAGATAGGCTTCCTCGAAATCGAGGCTGACGCGCATGTCCAGCACGTCGCGATAGGTGCAGTCGCCGTAGACGCTGCCCTTGGCTTCCGGCAGGTAGTCCGTCACCGGACGGTCGGGATCAACAAGGCCTTCGGCCTCCAGGATGCCGGAAAGCACCGCCGTCAGCGACTTGGAGATCGAGAAGACGAGGTGCGGCGCATTGGGGTCGGCATGCGGCGCGTAATGTTCCGCGACGATCTCACCCCGGCGCATCATCACGAAGGCATCCGTATGGGCGAACTCTAGGAAGGCGCGGGCCGTGGCCGCGCCGGCAAGACCGGTCTCCATCGCCGCATCGAGGAAGGCTTCGCTGGCAAGCGGCACTTCCGCGCTCGGCACCTCGGCGGCAATGACGGCCGTCGGCACGAAATCGCGGACGTTCTGGAAGGTCCAGCGGCTAAAGGGGGTGGTGCGCCAATTGGCGAGCGTGACGTCGGCGCGGGCAAAGCCGTGCCTGTCCTTGAAGGTCTTGATCATGAAAATCCAGCCGAAGCGCGGGAAGGCGGCGTGCCCTCCCGCGTAGGCTGTCCTCCTATGCGGCGATGCCGCTTACTTCTGCAGTTCCGTCCAGATTTTGGTGTAGAGTTCCTGCACTTCCGGCGGGCAGGCGAGGTTGAACTTGCCGGCGGCCTTCAGTTCGTCCGGAATCTTGATTTCCGGCGCGTCCTTCATGTCCGCGGGCATGAACGGCTCGGAGCCCTTGATGCCGTTGGCATAGCGGCCGAAGGCCGACAGCATGGCGGCGTTTTCCGGATCCATGATGAAGTTCAGGAAGAGCTTGGCATTGTCGACGTTCTTGGCGTCCTTGAGGATCGCGGCATTGTCCATCCAGACCGGATAGCCTTCCTTCGGATAGCCGTAGGCGACCTTGTCGTTCTGCAGCCGGGCGCGGAAGGACGCGCCGTTCCAGTTCACGCCGGCCGCAAGGTCCTCCTTCGAGTATTTCTCGATGTTGCCGTAGTCCATGGAAATCCACTTCGGCTTGGCTGCCGTCAGGATGTCGCGCGTCTTCTTCAGGATCGCGAGGTCGCCCGTGCAGGGTTCGCCGCCCGCATAGGTCACCGCCATATGCATCACGTCGGACATTTCCGGAATGACGTTGACCTTGCCGACCAGCTCGGCCGGCGGATCGAGGAAGATGGCCGAGGTGTTGATGTCGCCGGAATAGACGCCCTTGTTGACCGTCACGCCCGTCGTGCCCCAGAGCCACGGAACCGAATAGTGGCGGCCCTCGTCGAACGGCACGTTCACCCACTGGGGATCGACGTTCTTGAAGTTCTCCATCTGGTTCGGCTCGGACTGCAGCAGCAGGCCTTCCGAAATCCAGATCGGCATGACGCTGGCGGAGGGCACGACGATGTCGAAGCCGTGGCCGCCCTGGCGGATCTTGGCGAGCGCGGTGTCGTTCGAGTCGTAGTCAGTGATCGTGACCTTGACCTTGTGGGCTTCCTCGAACTTCTTGATCATTTCGGGGCTGGTATAATTGCCCCAGTTGAAGATGTTGAGTTCGCCTTCGGCATGCGCGATGGCGGTGGAGGCCATCATGCCGGCGGCAAGCGCGATCAATCCCAGTTTCGTTTTCATAGGCTGTTCTCCTTTTTCTATTCGTTGTCCTTCTGAGGCGTACGGCTCAGGAAGAAAAAGAGGGTGACGATCGCCAGCGAGAGCACGAGGAAGACCGTCGAGATGGCGTTCATCTCCGGCGTCACCACGCGGCGCAGCTGGCCCAGCATATAGGTCGGCAGCGTATCCTGTCCGCCCGACTTGACGAATTCGGTGATGACGACGTCGTCGAGCGAGATCACGAAGGCGAGCATCAGGCCCGCGAGAATGCCCGGCCACAGCAACGGCAGCGTGACATAGCGGAAGGTCTGGAAGGACGAGGCGTAGAGGTCGGCCGCGGCCTTTTCCAGCGACAGGTCCATGCTTTCGAGGCGCGCGCGGATCGGCATGTAGGCGAAGGGAATGCAGAAGGCCGCGTGGGCGACGATCAGGTATCCGAGCCCCGAATAGCCGGTCCAGACCTTGACGCGCGAGAAGAGGATCAGCAGCGCCACCGCCGTCACGATCTCCGGCACCAGCAAAGGCATGTTGATGATGGAATATTTGAAGGTGAGGCCGCGATAGGGCGCGGTGCGCGTCGTGGCGATGGCCGCCAGCGTCGCGCAGGCCGTCGCGATGACCGCAGCGACCGCGGCAATGCGCAGCGACCGCCAGGACGCCTCGACGACCTGCTGATTGTTCCAGGCGCTCTCGAACCAGCGGAAGGAGAAGCCTTCCCAGGTGGCGATCGACATGCCGGAATTGAAGGAATAGACGACGAGGGTCGCGATCGGCAGGTAGAGCAGGAAGAAGCAGAGCATCGCGATCGTCGCGAAGCCCGGCTGGCGCTTGATCGAGAAGGACTTAGCCATGGGTGCCGCCTCCGGACTTCGACGCATTGCGGACATAGTAGAGCATCGCGAAAAGCACGATGATGACGAGCGTGACGGAGAGCGCCGCGCCGAGCGGCCAGTTGCGCCCCTGTCCGAACTGCAATTCGATCAGGTTGCCGACCATGAGGTTCTTGCCGCCGCCGAGGACGCGCGGCACCACGTAGGACGACAGCGCCGGCACGAAGACGAGGATTGAGCCGGCGATAATACCGGGTTTGACAAGCGGGATGACGATGCGCCACAGCACGCCGAAACGCGAGGCGTAGAGGTCGTAACCCGCCTCGATCAGCCGGAAATCGAGCTTTTCGAGGCTCGCGTAGAGCGGCAGGACCATCAGCGGCAGGAAGACGTAGGTCATGCCGAGCATGATGGCGAAGTCGGTGAACATCATCTGGATCGGCGCCGAGATGAGACCGATCTTCATCAAGAGCGTGTTGACGATGCCTTCCGAACGGATCACCTCCTGGATGGCGAAGGTGCGGATGAGCATGTTCGTCCAGAAGGGGATGGTGATGAGGAAGAGCCAGAGCGAGCGGCTGTGCGGCGCGCGCGTCGCGATGAAATAGGCCGTCGGAAAGCCGAAGATCAGGCAGAGGACCGTCGTGGCGAAGGCCAGCTTGGCGCTGCGCCAGAAGATGGAAAAATGCGCGTCGGCGAGCGAGACGGTCTCGTCGAAGATGTCGCGCGTGAAGAGGACGTTGAACCAGCCCTCCGAGGAGAATTCCCACTTCACGTCGCCGTAGCTGCCCGGCGCGAGGAAGGAATAGAGCACAACGATGAGGAGGGGGCCGACCCCGGCCGCGAGAATGAGAAGGAGGGCAGGGGAGCTGAGCAGCCAGCGGTCCCGGATGTCTTTCTTCTGCCGCTGTTCGCTGACGTCCTGAGCGCTGACCGTCATGGCTAGTCCCTCAGGATCTGGGCGACATCGTCATTGATGGCGACGCTGACGCGGTCATGTTCGGAGAAGCCGCAAGGGCCGCTCTTGGCGTTTTGCTGGCGCACGATGAACGTGCTGCCGCCATCGGTCTTGACGTGGAAGTGGTTGTCCGTGCCGAGATAGACGATGTCGTCGAGCACGCCTTCCATGACGCCCGAGCCCGGCGGCCCGAGACGGGCATGTTCCGGGCGGATGACGATCGTGACCTTGCCCTTGGGCGTCACGTCTTCCGGATAGGTCGCGGAGATTTCCGCGCCGGAGGAAAGCCGCACGCGGGCCCTGTTGCCGGCAACCGAGACGACGTCGGCCTCCAGGAAGTTCGTCTCGCCGATGAAGTCGGCGACGAAGCGTTCGGCGGGGCGGTCGTAGATGTCCCAGGGCGAGCCCACCTGCCGGACCGTGCCCGTCGACATGACGGCGATGCGGTCGGACATGGTGAGCGCTTCTTCCTGGTCGTGCGTGACGAAGACGAAGGTGATGCCGGTTTCGAGCTGCAGGCGCTTCAGCTCCATCTGCATGGACTTGCGCAGCTTGAGATCGAGCGCGGAAAGCGGCTCGTCGAGCAGCAGGACCTTCGGCCGCGGCGCGAGCGCGCGGGCGAGCGCCACGCGCTGCTGCTGGCCGCCGGAAAGCTGCGTCACCGGATTGTTGCCGCGCCCCTCGAGATGCACGAGCTTGAGCATGTCCTTGACGACGCTCTCGATCTCGGACTTCGGCTTGCCGAGCATCTTGAGGCCGAAACCGATGTTTTCGGCGACCGTCAGATGCGGGAAGAGGGCGTAGTTCTGAAAGACCGTGTTGACCGGCCGCTGGTTCGGCAGGAGGTGGGAGATATCGACGCCGTCGAGCAGGACCTGCCCCTCGGTCGGCAGCTCGAAACCGGCGATCATCCTGAGGAGAGTGGTCTTTCCGCAGCCCGACGGGCCGAGAAGGGTGAAGAATTCGTTCGAGCGGATATCCAGCGTGACGTCATCGACGGCCTGGAAGGTGCCGAACCATTTCTTGATGCCATGCATGCCAATGGCGCCGCCATGGGCCGCGGTCGTTCGGGTTTCAGTCATCGGTTCCCCGTTTGTCGACCGGCGTCCCGAGCTTCCTCTGCCCCAAACCGCCGGCTGTCCTCTGTCCGGCCGCTGATCACGGCTCTTATGTGATAGGCTTGTCTTGCTTATGATCACAACAAATCATAATTTGATCAAATCTGTAAAGGGCGTTTTTGGGCTTTGCGAATTTATCCGTTCTGCGTGCAAGGCCCGGAGAATTCAGCCCTGGGATGATGGGCCGGGAGAGCCCGTGTCTACGGAGGGAGGGTTTCAGCATGCTGGTTGCAGCCGGTCGGGAGGCATCCGAATCCGCCAAACAATGGGTCTACCGCGTCTTGCGGCGCGGCATCATGACGGGCCAGTTCGAGCCGGGTGATCCGGTGACGATCAACGGCCTTGCAGAGACGCTGGGCGTCAGCGCCATGCCGGTGCGCGAGGCGCTGCATCGTCTCGTCGCGGACGGGGCGCTGGAACTGCTCGACAACCGCCGCGTCCGGGTGCCGGTCCTCGATCCCCAGAGTTTCGAGGAGGTGCTGGAGGCGCGTGTTGCGCTCGAAACCCGGGCGGCCGAGCGCGCCATGCCGTTCATCGACGAGCGCAGGCTCGCCCGCCTGAGAGCCTTCGACCAGCAGGCGGACCAGGCGCTGGCCGTCGGAAATTTCGGGCGGCTGGTCGAGGCGAATTTCGACTTCCACCGCTGCCTCTACGAAGCGCGGCCCGGCACGGTGATGCTGCCGCTCATCGAATCCCTCTGGCTGCGGCTCGGCCCCTTCATGCGCCGGGCGGGCGAGACGCTGTCGCAGACCTATCAGGTCGATAGGCACGCCGAAGCGCTTGCCGCCATCGTCAAGCGGGACGCCAATGCCCTGAAGGCGGCGATTGCCGCCGATATCCGCGACGGCACCGGCTATCTCGGACGCAGCCACTTCGAACGCGTCGCCGCGCTCGGTAAGACGGGATGAGCCGGCAGCGGCATAGTCTATAAATATAGTGGAAAATATTTTCCCTTCCGGCCGAAGCGCTAGAGGGAAAGTTCGCATTCCGCCTGCCCGATAAACCGCCATTCGTTGTCCGAAAAAGCGGCATTTGCGATTTTGCTTTCAGAAACAAAGGTGTTTCGAAGTCGATCCTCCCAATCGCGAAAGCAGTCCAGAATGTCGAAAATCAGCAAAACCCTCCTCGAAGGCACCCTTCTTCCCCGCCGGACCGTGCTTGCGGCGTTCGCCGTGGCGGCGGTCGCCGTCTCCACACTCTCCGCACCGGCTCCCGCCGCCGCAGAGGACAAGAAGGACCTGAAGGTCGGCATCATCTCCGGCGAGGACGAGGATGTCTGGCGTGTCGTGACGGCGGAAGCCGCCAAGAAGGGCCTCACCATCGAGACGGTCGTCTTCAACGACTACACCCAGCCGAACGAGGCGCTGGCGCGCGGCGAGATCGACGCGAACGCCTTCCAGCACCTGCCTTACCTCGAAAACCAGGTGAAGACGCACGGCTACAAGATCGTGCCGGTCGGCTACACCGCCGTCTGGCCGATCGGCCTCTATTCGAAGAAGCACACCAAGATCGCCGATCTTTCGGAAGGCGCCGTCGTCGGCGTGCCGAACGATCCGTCGAACGAAGGGCGCGCGCTGCGCGTGCTCGAGCAGGAAGGCCTGATCAAGCTGAAGGACGGCACCGGCATTCTCGCCACCATCGCCGACATCGCGGAAAATCCGAAGAACATCGAGATCAAGGAACTCGACGCCGGTATCGTCGGCCGTTCGGTCGATGACCTCGACGCGGCGGTGGTCAACACCGACTGGGCGCTGAAGAGCGGCCTTACCCCGGAAAACCGCATCGCGCAGGAGGCGGTCGACGACAATCCGTACCGCAACTTCATCGCGGTGCGCGAGGAATCGAAGGATGAGCCCTGGGTCAAGCCGCTCGTCGAAGCCTACCAGAACGACGCCGTGAAGGCCGAATTCGACCGCGTCTACAAGGGCACCGGCATCAGCGCCTATTGAGGCATTCAACGTCAAATCGAGACAGCCCGCGACGCGCTCCAGCCGTCGCGGGCTGTCTTCCCGTTTCGGGAAGGAAAATCGAATGAACGAACATGTGACCTGGCGCGCGGCGGCAAGCATAGACGAGCAGGATGTCATCCACCTTGCGGACGTGCGCCGGCGTTTCGGCGAGACGGCGGCGCTGGACGGCGTTTCGCTGACGGTACGCCGCGGCGAGATCCTCGGCATCATCGGGCGAAGCGGCGCCGGCAAGTCGACGCTGATCCGCTGCCTCAACGGCCTAGAACGGCCGGACAGCGGCACGATCGCCATCGAGGGCCGTGAGATCACCGGTCTCGGCGAAGCCGAACTGCAGCCGCTGCGCCGCCGCATCGGCATGATCTTCCAGCATTTCAACCTGCTCTCCGCCAAGACGGTGGAGGAGAACGTCGCCCTGCCGCTGAAGATCGAAGGCTGGCCGAAAGCCAAGCGCCTTGCGCGCGCGGCCGAACTGCTCGACCTCGTCGGCCTCTCGGGCAAGGCCAAGGCCTATCCGTCCGAACTTTCAGGCGGCCAGAAACAGCGTGTCGGCATCGCCCGCGCGCTTGCCGCAAAGCCCGCGCTGCTGCTGTCCGATGAGGCGACCTCCGCGCTGGACCCGGAGACGACCCGCGCCATCCTTGCTCTGCTGAAGGATATCAACAGCAAGCTCGGCCTCACCATCCTGCTCGTCACGCACGAGATGGAGGTGGTGCGCTCCACCGCCGACCGCGTGGCGGTTCTCGATGCCGGACGCGTGGTGGAAGAGGGGCCGGTCTGGCAGGTTTTCTCCCAGCCGCAGGCGCAAACCACCAGGAGCCTTCTCAGCGGTATCCGCCCGCAGCTTCCCGCCCATATCGCGCAGCGGCTTTCGCCGGATATGGCCGGCGAGGCCATTGTCAGCCTCGACATCGCCGGGCCGGCCGCGACCGGTTCGCTCTTCCAGGATATTTCCGCCGCGTTCCCCGGCGGCTATCGCCTCCTTCACGGCGGCATTGATCATATCCAGGAGCAGGCCGTCGGGCGCTTCTTCATCGCGGTGCCGGCCGATGACGCCGCGCGCCTCACGTCGTTTGCGGAGCGCCTCGGCGCACAGGTGGAGGTCCTCGGCCATGTCGCCGATCATGCTTGAACTTCTCGTCCGTTCGCTCTGGGAAACCATCGTGATGACGGCCGCCTCCGGCGTCATCTCGCTCGTCTTCGGCCTGCCGCTCGGCCTTGCGCTGGTCGCGACGGCGCGCGGCGGCATTGCGGAAAACCTCTCGATCAACCGGGTGCTCGGCGCCGTCATCAACGGCTTCCGCTCCGTGCCCTTCATCATCCTGCTCGTCGCGCTCATTCCGGTGACGCGCCTCATCGTGGGAACGTCGATCGGCACCTGGGCGGCCATCGTGCCGCTGTCGATCGCCGCGACGCCCTACTATGCCCGCATCGCCGAAGTCTCGCTCAGGGAGGTCGACCGCGGCCTCATCGAGGCGGTGCGCGCCATGGGCGGCAACCGCTGGACGATCGTGCGCGAGGTGCTGATCCCCGAGGCGCTGCCGGGCATCGTGGCCGGCTTCACGGTTACGCTGGTGACGCTGATCGGCGCTTCCGCCATGGCCGGCGCCATCGGCGCGGGCGGGCTCGGCGACCTTGCCATCCGCTACGGCTACCAGCGTTTCGAGACGGCCGTGATGGTTGCGGTCGTCGCGGTGCTCATCGTGCTCGTCTGCGGCATCCAGTGGTTCGGCGACCGCCTCGTCGCCCGCCTCGATCATCGCGGCTGAGTCCCAAAAAGGCATCGGACGGGAAGCCGCCCGATGCCCCGCATCCCGCCGCGGATGCAAAGAATTTTCATGGATTTTGAAGACTGTAGCAGGCCCTTTCTTACGATCGCGCTCCTTCGCGCGCATCATCCGCACCATAGCCCGTTCGCGAAGGAAGGCCCGCCATGCCGTCACTCGATATACCCGTCGACACCCTCATCCTGCCCGGCCTCAACGGTTCGCCGGAAACGCACTGGCAGCGCCATTGGGCACGGGACAATCCGGATAGCCGGGTCGTCGATCAGCACGACTGGACCTGCCCCAGACGCGAACAGTGGCTTACGGAACTGGAGCGGCAGGTCGAGATGGTAGGAAGGGACGTCTGGCTGGTGGGGCACAGCCTCGGCTGTGTCCTGGCGGCGCATTTCGCCGAAAGCCGGCTCGCCTCGCGCATCCGCGGCGCGCTGCTCGTCGCTCCCTGCGATCTCGATGCGACCGAAACCTTGCATCCCTGCATCGTCAGGTTCGGCGCCATGCCGGACACGCATCTGCCGTTTCCCTCCCTCGTCGTCGGCAGCCTCAACGACCCCTATATGCCGCTCGACCGGCTGCGCCGGACGGCGCATGCCTGGGGCAGCGGCCTCGTCGATATCGGCGCGGCGGGCCATATCAACGTCGCGAGCGGCTTCGGCCGCTGGACCGCCGGCTATGACTTCCTGGAGATCCTGAAAGACCGCGCGTCGCAAGCCGAGACGCCGGACCGCCGCCTCTTCACCGCGGCCGTCGCCCATTCCGGGTTGGCGCTCACTTGAATATCCTCGCGGGCTCTCAGAACCGGTAGTGGAGCCTGACGCACCCCTTGTCCAACGCCTGCGCGCTGACGAGCGTCGGGCAGGGCGTCCACGCCTCCACAAACGTCGGGCGGGGAATGGAGGCGCGCTGCGAAATCTGCTATGGCTCTTGCCAGCGGTCCGTGCCTGCGACGATAGTGTCCGGCGGAACGGTTTGGGAGGTCTGATGGCGCTGGATGTTCGGACATCGAAGGAGATAAGCGGAGCGGCGGCGCCCAAGGCGTTGCGCGTCGGCTTCATCCTGTCGAAGAGCTTCACCCTCTCGGCCTTCGCGCTGTTCGTGGATACCCTGCGCCTTGCCAGCGACAGCGAGGACCGTTCCCGCCGCGTCAACTGCGATTGGGACGTCATCAGCAGCACGCGCAACTTCATCTCCTCGTCGGGCGGCATCCAGGTCGCCCCGACCGCGCCCTTCGCCGATCCGTCCTGTTTCGACTATATCGCCGTCGTCGGCGGCCTCCTGAGCGTCGACGAACCGATCGACAGCTATGCGACGGCCTATCTGCGCAAGGCGGCCAATGCCGGCGTCGGACTGATCGGGCTGTGTACCGGCAGTTTCATCCTCGCCGAAGCCGGGCTGCTCAAGGGCCATACGGCCTGCGTGAGCTGGCTGCACCACCGCGAATTCCGCGGGCGCTACCCCGACATCGATGCGACCTCGGAGCAGATTTTCCGCTTCGACGGCAAGGTCGCCACCTGTGCCGGCGGCAGCAGCGTCGCCGATCTTGCCGCGACACTCGTGCGCCATCATGTCGGCGAGGCGGCCGAGCGCAATGCGCTGGAAATCCTTCAGATCCGCCACCGGCGCGACGCCACCGACCTCCAGCCGCGCAATCCGCTCGGCCTCGAAGCACGCGACCGCCGCGTGCATCTCGCCATCATGATGATGGAGCAGCACACGGAAGACCTGCTCTCCATCGACAGCATCGCCACCATGACCAACGTCTCCCGCCGTCAGCTGGAGCGGCTGTTCGAGAGCGACATGGGGGCCTCGCCGAGCGCGATCTACATGAAGATCCGCATGGCCGCCGCGTACAACATGGTGGTGCGCACCAACAAGCCGCTGATCGAGATCGCGCTGGAAACCGGTTTCGAGAGCCTCTCGCACTTCACTCGCCGCTTCCGCGCCGCCTTCGGCGACACGCCCTCGCAAATCCGCCGCGACGGGCGCCGCCAGGCGGGCTGATCGCGTTTCTTACCGCCGCTTGGAACCAAGCTGCCTGCCATCCGTTCGGTCTTGATTGCAGACAAGGAGACCGCAATGGCAAGCACTGACGTTCAATCCCAGATTTCCGCCCTGCGCGCCGAAATCGCCCAGCTCCAAAAGGATATCGGCGACAAGGGCACCGAGGCCTACGAGACGATCCGCGACCGCGCCGGCAATGCCATGGAGGCCGCCCGCCCCGCCGTGCGCTCTGCAAGCAAATATGTCCGCAACGAAGGCGCCGCCGTCGCCCAGGCCGCACGCGAGCATCCGGCCGCCCTTTCGACGGTCGTGCTTACGGCCGGACTTGCCGGCATCGTCATCGGCTATCTGCTCGGCTCGCTCGAAAGCGAACCGCCCCGCCGCCAGCGCTGGTTCTGACACGCAAGAAAGCCCGGCATTGCCGGGCTTTTTCATGGCATGATGGGCAAGGCTCTACCGGTGGCGAAGGCCGAAGAGGTAGCCGATGAAGGCGGCGCTGGCGAGGGTGGCGAGCGGGTTGGCCTGAATGGTCTGGCGCAGTTCTTCGCGCAGCGATTCCGCCTTGGCGACCGCCAGGTTGCCCGTGCCCTCGGCGATCAGGCCCGCGGATTCCTTCAGCCGGCTGATTTCCGATTTCAGCGCCTCGATCTGTTCGCTGACCGTGGCTTCCGCGGCCGCGGCGCGGGCTTCCTCAGAGATGTTGTCGCGACCTTCAACGACGCCGAGCGTGCGCTTGCCGGTGCTTTTTTCGTCAGCCATGGACATGTCTCCTGAATTTGATGACCAGAATTTGCTGGAATGGCGTGAGGGAGAACTTCCGCCGCGCCCGTTGGTTCCCGAGGATGATTCAAACTGTGATCTTTCCGGCGATTGACTCTGGGGAAGAATGAGAACAAATAAAGAACATTCATTCTTCGACCAGGAGCCCGCCAGCCGATGTCCGCCTCCGCCAATGCCGTTGTCGCCGACCTGCGCGACCGCATCCGGCAGTTCGACGGCCGCGCCCTGCGCGACCGGGCGGTGCTGCCCTTCGGCGTGCCGGAAATCGACAGCCGGCTGCCCGGCGGCGGGCTGGCGCTGGCCAGCCTGCACGAGGTCTGCGGCGGCGGCAACGATGCCGTCGAGGGCGCGGCCGCCATGCTTTTTGCCGCCGGCATTGCCGCCCGCACCAGGGGACAGGTGCTCTGGTGCCTGACGCGGCCCGATCTCTTCGCCCCCGCGATGGCGCAGGCAGGGCTCGCCCCCGGGCGCGTCCTCTATGTGGAAGCGGGCGACGAGAAGAGCCTTCTCCTCTGTTTCGAGGAGGGGCTGCGCCATGGCGGGCTGGGCGCGGTGGTGGCGGAGGTCGCGCGCCTGTCGATGACGGCCTCGCGCCGCCTGCAGCTTGCTGCGGAAGCCGGGGGCACGCTCGGCATCGCCGTGCGCCGCTTCAGGCATAGGCGGGAAGCCGGGGCTTTCCTGCTGCCCACGGCCGCCGTCACGCGCTGGCAGGTTTCCGTGCGGCCGTCCGTGCCGCTTCCCGTGCCGGGCGTCGGCCGGGCGCAATGGCTGCTGGAACTCACCCGCTGCCGCTCCGGCGAGACGGCGCAATTCGAAGTGGAGGCATCCGATGCCGAGGGTCGTATCGCTTTTTCTTCCCGGCTGGCCGATCGATCGCCTGCGACGGTCCCTTGGCGCTTCGGCGCCTCCGCCTGACCGGCGGCTCGTTCTGGTCGGCAAGGAGGGTTCGCGCCGCATCGTGACGGCGGTGAGCCGGCCGGCCGAGCAGGCGGGCCTTCGCGTCGGCATGCCGCTCACCAAGGCCCATGCGCTGCTGCCCGATGTCCTGACCATGCCCGCCGACCCCGCGGCCGATGCGGCGGCGCTCCGGCGCCTTGCTCTCTGGGCCCTGCAGCACTACGCCCCCATCGTCGCGCCGGACCCGCCGGACGGGCTCGTCATCGACACGACCGGCGCAGACCACCTGCACGGCGGCGAGGCACGCATGCTGACCGGCCTCGTCAACCGCCTCGGCGCCTCCGGCATTTTCGCCCGCGCGGCCATTGCCGATAGCTGGGGGGCGGCCTATGCCGCCGCCCGTTTCCATGCCGATCCGGTCTGCATCATTCCGCCCGGCGCGGCGGGGGAGGCCGTCGCGCCGCTGCCGATCCCCGGCCTGCGCATCGCGCCGGAAACCGTGACGGGCCTGCATGTGCTCGGCTTTGCCACGATCGGCGACGTGCTCGCCGTGCCGCGCGCGCCGCTCGTGCTGCGCTTCGGCCCGCTCCTCGGCCGCCGGCTCGACCAGATCGAGGGCAGGATTTCCGAACCCGTCGATCCGCTGCGCGATCCGGAGCTCGCCACGGTGCGAAAGGTCTTCGGCGAACCGATCGGCGCACCGGAGACTATCGCCCGCTATACGGCCGGCCTCGTGCACGATCTCTGTCACGCACTGGAAAAGCGCGGCCTCGGCGCGCGCCGGCTCGATCTTCTCTTCCACCGCGTCGACAATTCCCTGCAGGCGATCCGGGTCGGGACGGCACGCGCCGTGCGCGATGAAAAGCGGCTCATCCGGCTGCTCTGCGACCGGATCGAGACGATTGATCCGGGTTTCGGCATCGAGATCATGGATCTGACCGCGACGCTTGCCGAACCGCTTGTCCTGCAGCAGGCCGCGTCTTCGCTGATAGAGGAGGAGCAGGCCGACCTTGCCGGCCTCGTTGACGTCATCGCCAACCGCATCGGCGCCGCACGCCTATACCGTATCGCCCCGGTCGAAAGCGACGTGCCGGAGCGGTCCTTCCGCCGCATTCCGCCCCTGGCGCCCGATGTCGGGACGAGCTGGCAGGAGGGCTGGCCGCGCCCGGCGCGCCTACTTGCCCGGCCGGAGCCGATCGAGGTCATGGCGCTCCTGCCGGACCACCCGCCGGCGTCCTTCACATGGCGCGGCGTGCGGCGGCTGGTGAAACGGGCGGACGGCCCGGAGCGCATCTTCGGCGAATGGTGGAAGCGCGACGCCGAGCTTGCCGCCGTGCGCGACTATTTCCAGGTCGAGGATGCGGAGGGCGAGCGCTTCTGGCTCTTCCGCTCGGGCAACGAGGCCGAGGCGGCAAGCGGGGCCGGCCGCTGGTTCCTGCACGGGATATTCGCATGAAACCGCGTTATGCCGAGCTTCAGGTGACCTCCCATTTCTCGTTCCTGCGCGGGGCGAGCGGCTGTGCAGAACTGGTCGCGCAGGCCGGCGCGCTCGGCATCGAAGCTCTCGCCGTCGTCGATCGCAACAGCCTCGCCGGCATCGTGCAGGCCCACAGGGCGGTGAAGGAACTGCCGGAAGGGGAGACAATGCGTCTCGTCGTCGGCTGCCGGCTGGACCTTGCCGATGGCATGTCGATGCTCGCCTATCCGACGGATCGCGCCGCCTATGCCCGCCTCTGCCGCCTGCTGACCATCGGCAAGAAGAAGGCCGGCAAGGGCAAGTGCCATCTCGACTGGGCCGACGTCGTCGAATGGAACGAGGGGCTGCTTGCCGTGCTGGTGCCGGACGAGGCGGACGAAACCACCGCCTTTCATCTCCGCCGCCTCAAGGAAACCTTCCGCGACCGCAGCTACCTCGCTCTCACGCTGCGCCGCCGGCCGAACGACCAGCTCCGCCTCTGGCAGCTCTCCAATCTTGCCGCCCAATACCGCGTGCCGACCGTCGTCACCAACGATGTGCTCTACCACGAGCCCACCCGGCGCATGCTGCAGGATATCGTCACCTGCATCCGCCACAATGTCGTCATCGACAATGCCGGTTTCCTGCGCGAGCGCCACGCCGACCGCTACCTGAAGCCACCAGAGGAGATGCACCGCCTCTTCACCCGTTATCCGGAAGCGCTTCGCCGTACGCTGGAGATCGTGGAGCGCTGCCGGTTTTCGCTAGACGAGCTGCAATACCAATATCCCGACGAGAAGGAATATGCCGACCTCACGCCGCAAGAGGCCTTGGAGAAATATACGTGGGAGGGGGCGGCCGTGCGGTATCAGGACGGCGTGCCGGAGGTGGTGCGTAAGAAGCTGCGTTATGAGCTGCGGCTCATCGAGAAGATGAAATACGCCCCCTACTTCCTGACGGTGAACTCGATCGTCCGGGAGGCGCGCGAGATGAAGATTCTCTGCCAGGGGCGCGGGTCGGCGGCAAACAGCGCGGTGTGCTACGTGCTGGGAATCACCGCCGTCGATCCTCAGGACAACGGCCTCCTTTTCGAGCGCTTCGTCTCCGAACAGCGCGGCGAGCCACCCGATATCGACGTCGACTTCGAGCACGAGCGCCGGGAGGAGGTGATCCAGTGGATTTACAATACGTATGGGACGGATCGGTCGGCGCTTTGCGCGACAGTCATCCGCTACCGCTCGCGCGCGGCCATGCGCGATGTCGGCCGGGCGCTCGGCATGCCGGAGGATGTGCTGAAGGCACTGTCCTCGCAGGTTTGGGGCTGGTCAAACGACGTTCCGCAAAGCCATGCCCAATCGGCGGGCCTCAATGTGGACGACCGGCGCATAAAGCTGCTGCTCGAACTGGCCCGCCAGTTGATCGGCGCACCCCGTCATCTTTCGCAGCATCCCGGCGGCTTCGTGCTGACGCGTGACCGGCTGGACGACTTGGTGCCCATCGAGCCCGCGGCCATGGACGGCCGGCAGGTGATCGAATGGGACAAGGACGACATCGAATCCCTGCATTTCATGAAGGTGGACGTGCTGGCGCTCGGCATGCTCACCTGCATGCGCCGCGCCTTCGACTTCCTGAAGGAACACAAGGATGAGGTCTACGAACTCGCCACCATTCCGCAAGGGGACGATGAAACCTACGAGATGATCTCGAAGGCCGACACGATCGGCACGTTCCAGATCGAGAGTCGGGCGCAGATGTCCATGCTGCCACGCCTCAAGCCGAAGGAATTTTACGACATCGTCATTCAGGTGGCGATCGTGCGGCCGGGGCCGATCCAGGGGGACATGGTGCATCCTTATCTGCGGCGGCGGCAGGGGCTCGAAAAGGTCGAGTATCCCAAACCGGAATTCGAGATGGTGCTGAAGCGAACGCTCGGCGTGCCTTTGTTCCAGGAACAGGCGATGCAGGTGGCGATCGAATGCGCCGGTTTCACGCCGGGGCGAGCCGACCAGTTACGCCGGGCGATGGCCACGTTCAAGCAGACGGGCGGCGTGGACAAGTTCCGGGACGAACTGCGCGATGGCATGGTCGAAAGAGGTTATGCCCGGGAATTCGCCGAACGCATGTGCCGCCAGCTCGAGGGCTTCGGCTCCTACGGCTTCCCGGAGAGCCACGCCTATAGCTTCGCCATCGTCGCCTATGCTTCCGCCTGGATGAAATGCCATCATCCGGATGTCTTCTGCGCCGCCCTGCTCAATTCCCAGCCGATGGGTTTTTACGCCCCGGCACAGATCGTGCGCGACGCACGCGACCATGGCGTGGAGGTGCGGCCGGTCTGCATCAACCAGAGCCGGTGGGACTGCACGCTGGAGCCGACGGACGACAAGGGGCGGTTTGCCGTGCGTCTCGGCCTCAGGATGGTCAAGGGATTGAAGAACCGGGAGGGCAGCGACCTCGTTTCGGCTCGGGCGGACGAGCCCTTTGGCTCCGTCGACGATTTCTGGCGTCGCGCCGGCCTTTCGGTCGAAACACTTGTCCGCCTTGCCGATGCGGATGCCTTCCTGCCGTCGCTCGGGCTTTCCCGCCGCGCGGCCTTGTGGGCGATCCGCGGCCTGCGGGACGAGCCCCTGCCGCTCTTCACGGCGGCGGCGAAGCGGGAGGCGGCGCTGGTGCCGGAATTGAGCGAGCCGGCCGTGGCGCTGCGCCCCATGGCGACGGGCGGCGAGGTAGTGGAGGATTACGGCCATGTCGGCCTGACGCTGCGCGCCCACCCGGTGAGCTTCCTGCGGGAAAGCCTTACGCGCCGCCGTATCCTCACCTGCGCCGAGGCGACGCGGCTGAAGGACCGGCAGAAGGTCGAGACGGCCGGCATCGTGCTCGTGCGCCAGCAGCCGGGCTCGGCCAAGGGCGTCATCTTCGTGACGATCGAGGACGAGACGGGCATCGCCAATCTCGTCGTCTGGCGCAAGATTTTCCTCGCCTATCGCCCCATCGTGATGGGCGCGCCGATGCTCGGCGTCAAAGGCTATGTCCAGCGCGAGGGCGAGGTGGTGCATCTCGTCGTGCAGCACCTCACCGACCTTTCCGCCGACTTCTCCACCATCGGCCGGCGTGGAGGCCTTTCAGGACAGGAGGACGCGGGCCGCATCGAGGCGATCCGCGTCAAATCCCGCGACTTCCACTGATCCGCCGGCATTCCTACATGAAGTCGCGCGGGATCGTCTTTTCGAACGTCTTCTCGAAGACCTGCTGCTCGCCCTCGAAGGCGCGGATGGAGGCGGAGATCAGCCAGTCCGTCGCGGTGCAGGCGATGGTCGCGGTCGAGACCGTGCGCACGAACCAGCCGGGGCGCTGCATGTCGCAGGTCCAGACGGCCGTGCCGGTCATCGACAACGGATCGTTTTCGGCGATCGACCAGAGTTCGTCCCGCACCTGCCGCGTGGCGAGCCCCGTGCCGGGATGCTCGTTGAGGCCGGTATCCTCGTAGATCGAGTATTCGGTCAGGCCATTCGTCAGGTCGCGCTCCACACCGCGGGCCGTCTCTCCCTCTGTCAGCACCGTATATTTCGGCAGCGGATCGGGATTTTCCGGCTCCGGCAGCGAGACGACCTTATGGGCGCCGAGCTTGGGCAGCGAGAAGCCGAGCGAGGCGAGATCGATGGTCACGCCTGCATCCACCGGCGGCGGCAGAACCATCGGCCAGTAGGCGGTCGACAGCGACAGGCGGATGCGATGGCCGGCCTGGAAGCGGTAACCCATCGCATCGAGCACCAGGCGGATACGCGTCTTCCGGCCCTTCGGCATGGCCCTCGGCGCGGCATTGCCCTCGCGATGCGCAAGGTTCACGACGCCGAAGGTGACGCGCGTCGCCGTACCATCAGGGTGGATGTCGACCAGGCGGGCGCAGAGATTGGCGATATCGGCATCCGTCGCGACATCGAGTTCCAGCACGGGCTGTCCGAGGAAATCCTGGGCCTCATCGAGCGGCGCCGTCTCGACGACCAGCGAGCCGGCATCGTCGAGGCGCTGGTCGAGCGCCATTTCCGCATCCGGTTT
Source organism: Shinella zoogloeoides (assembly GCF_030733845.1). Classification (NCBI taxonomy): domain Bacteria; kingdom Pseudomonadati; phylum Pseudomonadota; class Alphaproteobacteria; order Hyphomicrobiales; family Rhizobiaceae; genus Shinella; species Shinella zoogloeoides. The sequence goes on along the minus strand of NZ_CP132312.1, from coordinate 161,683 downwards.
CAGGGTGAACCACTCGCCGGCCATGGTGCCGGTATCGAGCGGGGATTTGAGGTAGCGGTCATTGCCCGAGGCGCCGGCTATCGGCATGCCGGGCACCAGCGCGCCGTACTGCTCGACATAGAAGGTCGCCATCTCGGGCGTTTCCCAACTGTCCTTGGCGATCCAGAAGCCGGGGTCGGCCTCGCGGCGCAGAGACGGACGGGCGGCGTCCTGGATATAGGCGCGCACTTGCGGGATCTTCTCCGCGCCGTTCTCCTCGCCGCGCAGCCAGCGGTTCCACCAGGCGATGGCCTCGGCGTGGAAATCCATTCGAGGCTTCGGCCAGGCGAAGTGCGGGTATTTGTGCACCCAGGGGCCGATCAGAGCCTTGGCCCTGTCGCCGAGCCCTTCGACGGCCTTCAGCGGCGTGCTGCGATAGCCGTCCGCCCAGCCGGCGATGACGAGGGCGGGAATGGGAAAGCCGCCGAAATCCTCGCAGATCGAGCCGTGCTTCCAGAAAGCGTCGCGGCGCTGGTGCTGCAGCCATTCCTCCATGAAGAAGGGTTCGTTCTCCAACCGCTCCAGCCACATGGCCTTCCAGCGGTCGCCGACGATCTCCGGGTCCGGCGAACGGGACTGGTAGGCGAGCATGGTCGCGGCCCAGGAGAGCTGGGCGGAAAGATGCGTGCCGTTCTTGTAATGGATGTCGTCGTTGTAGCGGTCGACGGTGGAGGCGATGGAGATGACGGCCTTCAGCGCCGGAGGCTTGAGGGCGGCGACCTGCAGGCAGTTGAAGCCGCCCCAGGAGATGCCCATCATGCCGACCGAACCGTTCGACCAGGGCTGGGCGGCGATCCATTCGATGAGTTCGCAGGCGTTCGCCAGCTCCAGCGGCGTGTATTCGCCGTCGATCACGCCGTCGGATTCGCCCGAGCCGCGGATATCGACACGCACGCCGGCAATGCCGGCGGCGGCGAAGACGGGATAGGTCGATTCATCGCGAACGCTCGTCCCGTCGCGCTTGCGGTAAGGTAGGAATTCGAGCACGGCGGGCACGGGATCGCTCTCCGCCCCGTCCGGCATCCAGATGCGGGCGGCAAGCCGCGTGCCGTCGGCAAGCGTGATCCATTCGTTTTCGATGACGGTGAAGGCGCGAGACATGAGAAGGTCCGTTCAGCAGGAGGCGGATTTGACCGGACGCGGCGCGACGGGCCGCTTCCGGTCAGGAACATGGAGCCGGGGCGTCAGGCGTCAAGCCAGACACGGCTGGCGACGTAACCGTTGGAGACGTCGTTGCCGATGTCGTGCACATAGCCCTTCACCTGCTTGGAGCAGGCGTTGAGGTAGTCGTTGAAGACGGGCAGGATCAGGCCGCCCTCGTCGCGCACGATGAGCGCCATGGTCTTGTAGAGTTCGCGGCGCTTGGTTTCGTCGAGCTCGGCCCTTGCCTGGAGAACCAGCTTGTCGAAATCCTCGCGCTTGAAACGCGTGTCGTTCCACTCGGCATTGGAGACATAGGAGGTGGAATAGCGCGAATCCTGCGTCGGGCGCCCGCCCCAGTAGGAAGCGCAGAAGGGCTGGACGTTCCAGACATTCGTCCAGTAGCCGTCATCCGGCTCGCGCTTGACATCGATGGCGATGCCCGCCTTCTTGGCGCTTTCCTGGAAGAGCACGGCGGCATCCACCGCACCGGGGAAGGCGGCTTCTGCTGTGCGCAGGACGACCGGGCCGGAATGGCCGGATTTCTTGTAGTGGAAGGCAGCCTTGTCCGGATCGAAGGCGCGCTGCTCGATGCCCTCGGGGGCAAGCGCATAGGCCGCGTTGACCGGATAGTCGTTGCCGAGCGTGCCGTAGCCGCTGAGCGCCCGGTCGAGGATTTCCTGACGGTCGACGGCATATTTCAGCGCGAGGCGCAGGTCGTTGTTGTCGAACGGCGCCGTGTCGCAATGCATCAGGAAGCTGTAGAAGCCCTTGCCGCCGGTCTGGAGGATTTCGACGATCGGCGCGCGCTTCAGGAGCTCCACGGTCTTCGGCTCGACCGAACTGATGAAGTGGACCTGGCCGGAGGAGAGCGCCGCGATGCGCGCGGTCGTATCGTTCATGACGATGATCTCGACGCTGTCGACGAAGCCGCGGTCGGAACGCCAGTCGTTCGGGTTCTTCTCGAAGGTGGTGCGCACGCCGGCCTCGAAGGAGGTCAGTTTGTAGGGGCCGGTGCCGACCGCCGCGTTCGGGTTCTCCACGCCGCCGGCGGGCTGAATGACGAGATGGTAGTCGGACAGGATCAGCGGAAGGTCGGCATTGCCTTCGGCCAGCGTGATCACGAGATCGCCGGCCTTGTCCTCGAAGCTCTTGATCGAGCCGAGAAGGCCGAGCGCGCCCGACTTGGAGTTCGCATCCGAATGCCGCTTCAGCGTGGCGAGCACGTCGGCGATCGTCATCGGGCTGCCGTCGTGGAACTGCACGCCCTTGCGGATCTTGAAGGTCCAGGTCGCGGCGTCGGCGGATGCCTCCCAGGATTCGGCGAGCGCCGGAACGGCGACGCCCGTATCGGGATGGGATTCGACCAGCGTATCGCCCCAGCAGCGGCCGGTCACGAAAGCGACGCCGGCGCTGTAGCCGGCGGGGTCCAGCGTGTCCGTCGCCGCGCCGCCCTTCAGGCCAAGCTTCAGGTGCCCGCCGCGCTTCGGCTCCTGGGCGGATGCGCGGCCCGGGGCAAAGGTCGTCGCCGTTGCGGCCAGCACACCGAAGGCGGCGGCGCTGCCGAGGAATTCCCGGCGGTTGAGGCCGCCGGCGGAATTTACATCAGGCTTCCAAATACGCGTCATGTCGTTGGTTCCCCATTTTTGCACCCCGGAGACGACCGGAGCCGTATGACAAGTCGTAGCGAACATATGGCCGGGTGAGAATTTCACGACTTGACGCGGATTTACGCTGCTTTACGCTCTCCTCCATTCTGGAGTGAGCCATGCAATCGACGCCCTTTTCCATCAATCTCCGGCACGCCTGCAGCATGCGCAAGTCGGTGTCGGAAATCTGCCGCCAGCTCGGCATCAACCGGCAGCAGTTCAACCGCTATGTGAACGGCGAGGCGGCGCCTTCGCCGCACAACCTGGCGCGGATCGCCGCCTTCTTCGGCGTCCGGCCGGCGGATTTCTCGCTCGACCCGGCATTGTTCGAGCAGCACCTGGTGAACGCGGCGGGCGGGTCTTTCGGGACGGACGTGCTGCACGCCTGCTTTCCCGGCAACCTGCAATCCCTGCGCCGGCATCTCGGCTACTACCAGACCTATCATGTCTCCCTGTCGTGGCCGGGCATGATCGTCTGTTCGTGCGCCCGGCTGGACGAGCATGAAGGCGCGGTGCGCGTGAAATCGATCGAACGCATCCAGGACCGGCCGCACGAAATCCGCCAGTTCTCGAAATATGTCGGGCTCGCCTCCTTTCTTCGCAATCGCATCTTTATCGTCGAGCGCAGCACCGGGCCGGAGCCGATGATCGCGCAGACGATCCTGACGCCGTTCGAAACGCACCAGCGCCTCTACCTGAAGGGCATGACGCTCGGCGTTTCCTGGCGAAAGCAGAACCTTCCCTATGCATCGCGCGTCATCTGGCGCCATCTCGGCACGGATACCGACCGGCGGCAGCTGCTTTCCCGCTGCGGCGTGCTGCAGCCGGGCTCGCGGCAGCTTCCCCCGACGGTGCGCGAATTCCTCGACATGAGCGAAAACCCGGCGGCCTCCATTCCCTTCAGCGACGCATAGGCCGCCGGCACGCCGCTTGCCGGTCCCGGAAAACTCGCCTACGAAAGAACGAGCAGGGAGGGGCGCCATGCAGGATCGAGAAGCGGCTTCGGACGATGCGGCACGGCCGGAGGATCCGCAACGCGCCTATAAGGTGCTGATCGCCGACCTTGTCGGCCTGCGGTTCGATCCGGAGGGCAAGCCGGACCCCGGCGAGGTGCGGGCGCATATCGAGGCGCGGGGCGGGACGTTCCATGAGGGCGCGTACGAGAAGGAAGAGCTGCCGCCGGGCATCCATTTCTTCTACCAACCCGATCTCAGCGCCGAGGCCGAGATCATCGCGCAGACGGCCGACGGCCGCTACGACGCGCTGATCGCGGCCGCGACCTTCATCCCCAAACAGGCGATCTTCCCGCTCGGCGGCGTGCGCATCGGCGCGGGCACCGGCAATATGGGCTCGGCCTCCTGGGGCGGCGGCGACGGAGAGGGCGGCGCGGCGCCGCTGATGAACACGCCCGGCATTAACAGCCGCGCGACGGCGCAGATGGTGATGAAGGCGATGCTGAAGGTGACGCCCGACCTGCCGGTCGATCTCCTGCACCAGCGCGTCGCGGCCGGCGATTTCGATACGGGCCGCGACCTCAAGTCCTATCCGACCGCCAAGCTCGAGGGCATGCGGATGGCGGTGCTCGGCTACGGCAATATCGGCCGCGAGGTGGCGAAACTCGCGCACGCCTTCGGCATGCGGGTGGTGGTCCATGCCCGCCCGGGACATCGGCAATGGATCGAGGCGGAGGGCTTCGACTATGCCGAAACGCCGCTGGAGGCGGCGTCGGGCGCCGATGTGCTCTCCGTGCATGTCGGCCTCGGCCGGCTGGATGAAGCGACGCGGCGCTATGCCAATGCGGGCATTGTCGATGAAACCGTGCTTTCGGCAATGAACCGCGGCGCGGTCGTCGTCAACTACGATCGCGGCGAGGTGGTGGATGTGCCCGCGCTCGACCGGGCGCTGACCTCGGGGCAGGTGCGCCATGCGGCCATCGATGCCGACCTCTTCAAGAGCGCGGCGAGCGGCGTGCTCAGCGGGCCGATGCTGCCCTATCTGAAGCTCGCCGAGCAGCATCCGGGCAAACTGGAGCTGCTGCCGCATGCGGCGGCCGATACGGACCATCCCTCCCGCGTCGCGGGCGCCTGCCAGGCGGTGGACCAGATCATCGACGTGATCCTTCATCGCCGCGTCACCAATCTCAAGGGCGACCTGCCGGAGGGTTATGCCGATGCCGGCCCGAAGGTGCCGCAAGGTATCGGCCGGGTGAGCATCGCGACGCTGGCCGCGGCCGCCGTCGATCCACGCTTTATCGAACTGCATGCGCTTTCCCGCGAGATATCCGATACGCTCGAGGCGATCGTGGAAGCGGTCGCGGAGGGCATGACGCACCAGCCGGCAAAGGGCGACGTCGCCTCGCTCACCCATCTCCTGCTGCGACAGCGCCGTCTCATCGAAGCACTGGGGCTGGACGGGCCGGCGGAGGCGTGAGCGCGGGAACTTTCATGCCGACCGCAAGTTCCTTCCCTGACACGATCTTCAGGGAGTTCAGCCATGACCCACCAGCAGGACGAACGCGGCGATCCGCTGACCCGCACCCATGAACCGGCCCGCAAGGACTATGCGGCGCGGGAAACCCGGCAGGGCGGCCTCGGCCGGCCGGTGCTGAAAGTTCTCGGCATCAGTCTCGCCCTTGCCTTCCTCGTCTGGGGGGCCGTCGAAATCTGGGGCGAGCGGGTCGATCCCACCAGTCCGGTCGACAGCTCGCAAACCTCCTCGACCACGAACGGCACCCAGACGCCGACCCAGGATACGATCGACGACAGCGTACCGGGCGGCGGCCAGACGGTGCCGACGGACCGTGATCCCACGCAGCAGTCCGGCACCGGCGGCGACAGCCAGCGCGTGACGCCTGACGGCACCGCGAACTGACGACGCCTGCGGCCGGTCCTAAAGGCGCCGGCCGTATTGCTGCATGACGGCCATCAGCGCGTCATGCCTGATGGCATCAACGCGCAGACGGTCATGCGGTGTGCCGCCGGCATCTTCCGCCGCCAGCATCGCATTCACCACGGCCTCCTCGACGCTCTCCACCGCCGCCAGATAGGCCGGATCGAGATATTCGTCGTTGACCATTTCAAGCCTGAGCATTTCCGGCGCGCGATGGGGTATCGGCTGCGGATTGGCGGTGGAGAAGGCGAGGAAGATGTCGCCGGAATTGTTGCCGCCCGGCGTGCCGCCCCGGCCGATGCCGATGGCGGCGCGGCGGGCAAGGCGTTTCAACTGGTGGGGCGCCATCGGGAGGTCCGTGGCCATGACGACGATGATCGATCCGCGTTCCTTGAGCTGGCTTTGCGGTGTGTTGTCCTGCAGGTGCTTGCCGACGGGAACGCCGCAGATCGTCAGCCAATCGCGCTGGCCATGGTTGGCCTGGACGAGCGTTCCGATCGTATAGTCCTTACCAGCATAGGTGACGACGCGGGAGGAGGTCCCGGTGCCGCCCTTGAAGCCATAGGCGATCATGCCGGTGCCGCCGCCGCAATTGCCTTCCGAAACGGGACCACGCGAAAGGTTTTCGAGCGCCGCGCGCGCATCCGCTTCCGTCACCGGCATGCCGTTGATGTCGCTGAGCGCCCCGTCATAGGTTTCGGCAATGACGGGCATCAACCAGAGGTGGTCGCCGACCTCGTAGGTCGAGGCGTAGCGCTCCAGCATCCAGCGGATCGTCGCGTGATGGGTGATGCCGACGCCGTGGGTGTTGGTGATCATGACCGGCCCGAGGAAGGTGCCGCCGTCCTCGATCCAGTGCGTGCCGGTCATCTCGCCGTTGCCGTTGAAGCGGTGCACGCCGGCATAGACGGGCACGGGCGTTTCGCACCCGCTGTGCGGCAGGATGGCGGTGACGCCGGTGCGCACCGGCAGCTTGCGGCCGGGGCGCGGGGTCTCTTCCTGGAGGGTGCGGAAGCCGACGGCGATGCCCTCGACATCGGTGATGGCGTTGAGGGGGCCGGTGGGTCCGGTGAAGGGCAGGCCGAGATCGCGGGCGCGGGGTTTTGTCTTTTGGGTCATGTCATTTCTGCCGGGAGCGAAGGTAGAGGCCGAGCGAGGCGACGACGAAGGAGAAGGTCAGCATCATCACGGCGATGGCGTTGATCTCCGGCTTGATGCCGCGCCGAAGCATGGCGAAGATGAACATCGGCAGGGTCGTGACGTCGACGCCGGCGATGAAATAGGTGATGACGAGATCGTCCATCGAGATGATGAAGGCGAGCAGCGCGCCGCCGATTATGCCGGGCAGGAGCTGCGGAAAGACCACCCTGCGGAAGGTCGTCCATTCGTTGGCGCCGAGATCCGCCGAAGCGTGCTCCAGCGTGCGGTCCATGCCGGCAAGCCGCGCGGTGACGACGATGAAGACATAGGACGTCAGGAAGGTGCACTGGCCGATGATAATCGTACCGATGCCGAGGCTGACGCCGGCATTAACGAAGAAGATCAGGAGCGCGATGCCGAGCACGATATCCGGCATCAGCATCGGCATGAACATGACAACGCGGTAGAAGCGCCGGCCGAAGAAATCGAAACGGTAGAGGGCGATCGCCATTGCCGTGCCGAGCACGGTGGCGATGGCGGTGGTGGAGGCGGCGATCCTCACGCTGTTCCACACGGCCTGAACGAGCTGGTCGGTGGATTCGAGATAAAGCGCGTTTTCCGAGATCTTCGTCTTGAAGCCGAGGACCTGGGCGTACCAGTCCGTGGTGAACCCGGTCCAGGTCATCATGTTGACCGGGTTTGCATTGAACGAATAGACCGCGATCAGCGCCAGCGGGATATAAATGAAGGCGAAGAACAGAGCGGTATAGGCAAGGAGGCTACCGCGGGCGAGGGTGGCGAAAATCTTCATGGCCCTCTCCTCAGCGACCGGGCGCGGCGTCGAGGCCGCGGCGGCCGGAAACGACCACATAGATGAAGAGAAGCACCAGCATGACGCTCATCACCATCATGGCGAGCGCCGAGCCGAAGGGCCAGTTGCGCGCGGCAAGGAACTGCTGCTCGATGAGGTTGCCGAGCATCATCACCTTGGCGCCGCCGAGGATGGTCGGGACGATGAAATTGCCGAGCGCGGGAATGAAGACGATGACCGCCCCGCCGGCAATGCCCGGCGCCGTCAGCGGCAGGATGATGCGCCAGAAGGTGCGGACCGGCCCCGCGCCGAGATCGAGCGAGGCACGCACCAGCGTCCAGTCGAGCTTTTCGACGCTGGCATAAACTGGCATGAACATGAAGGGAATGAAGACATAGACCATGCCGAGGATGATCGCGCCCTCGGTATAGATGAGGTCGAGCGGCCGGGCGATGAGGCCGGTCTTCAAAAGCACACCGTTGGCAAGCCCGGTCTGGCGCAGGATCAGCACCCAGACGAAGAGCCGCACGATGAGGCTGGCGAAGAAGGGCAGCGTGATGAGGAAGAGGCAGAAGTTCTTCCAGCGCTCAGAAAGACGGCTGATACAGAAGGCGGCCGGGTAGCAGACGAGAAGCGTTGCGACCACCGTCAGCGCCGCGATCCGCAGCGAGCGGAGGAAAATCGCGATATAGACCGGGTCGAAATCCTCGAACATGGGATCGGCAAAGCCGAGGATGCGGCCGTAGTTATGCGGATACCAGACCCATTCCACGCCGCCGTAAAGGCCGGGCGCGAGGAAGCTCGTCACGATCATGATGGAGAGCGGGCCGAGGAAGAAGACCGCGAGGAAAAGCGAGACCGGCCCGAGCAGGACGGCAAGCTGGGCACGGCGGCGGGAGGCGATGGACGACATGTCAGGCAGCCTCCGCCGGAATGAGGTGCACGGCCGCCGGATCGTAGGCAAGGCGCGCGCGGCGCGACTGCTCGACCGCGCCGACGAGGCCGCGGCGCGCGGCGGGAATTTCCGCGATGACGCGCCGGCCCGTCGCCGTGCGACCGAAAAGCTCGAAGGTCGAGCCGACGAAGACGATCTGCTCCAGGTCGACATCGAGCGCCGGCGTGTCGCCGGCCGTCTCGGTGAGGAAGAACTGTTCCGGGCGGATGAGCGCGGTCGCGGCACCGGTCGCGCCGGGGCAGCCGTGGGCGATGGCGATGCCGTCCTGCGTCAGGAGCTGTCCGTCGCTGACCTCTCCCTCGAAGAGATTGCTGGCGCCGACGAAGTTGGCGACGAAGCTGTTCCTCGGCTGGTCGTAGATGGCGCGCGGCGTGTCGAGCTGCTGGATGCGCCCGCCCGAGAGAACGGCGACGCGGTCCGACATGGTCAGCGCCTCCTGCTGGTCGTGGGTGACGAAGATGAAGGAGATGCCGAGCTCGTTCTGCAATGTCTTCAATTCGATCTGCATGGCCTGGCGCAGGTTCTTGTCGAGCGCCGAAAGCGGTTCGTCGAGCAGGAGCAGTTTCGGGCGGGCGATGATGGCGCGGGCGAGCGCCACGCGCTGCTGCTGGCCGCCGGAAAGCTGGCGCGGCTTGCGGCTTTCCAGCCCTTCCAGGCCGACCATCGCGAGCGCATCAGCCACGCGCCTCATCCGCTCGGGCTTGGCGACGCCGGCGACTTCCAGCGCATAGCCGGTGTTCTCGCCCACCGTCATATGCGGGAAGAGCGCATAGTTCTGGAACACCGTGTTGACAGGGCGGCGATAAGGCGGCCGGTCCGTCATGTCCTCGCCGTCGATCAGGATGCGGCCGGAATCGAGTTCCACGAAACCGCTGATCGCCTGGAGCAGGGTGGTCTTGCCGCAGCCCGACGGCCCCAGCAGGGTCAGGAATTCGTTGCGCCGGACGTCGAGGTCGATGGCGTCGAGCGCCGTCACCGCCTGTCCCTCAGGCGTGGCAAAGACCTTCGCCGCCTTCTCCAGGCGGACTATGGATTCTCGCATCGTCGTTCCCCAATTTGTTATAAAAATAACGCTTGTGCGATTTAGATATGTGGATACCATTTACCCATCCAAGTCAACGGCCGAAAGAAGCCGGGACGGGAACAGGCGGCGCAAAGGAAAGCGCCGGGGCCAGAACGGCCGAACCACCAGAGGAGAGTATTCAATGACGAAATCAGATCGTGCCGGCGCATCCGGCCTTCGCGCCTTGACGCGCCGCACCGCCCTTTCCCTCGCCGCCCTCCTGGCGGCCGCCGGTGTCGCCGGCGCCAGCGAGCTCAACGTCTACAACTGGGGTGAATACATCAATCCGGAAGTGCTGAAGAAATTCGAGGAGGAGACCAAGATCAAGGTCAACCTCTCGACCTATTCCTCCAACGAGGAGATGCTGGCGAAGATCCAGGGCGGCGCGACGGGCTATGACGTGGTCTTCCCGTCCGTGCACATGCAGGACATCATGGCCAAGCTCGACCTCCTCGAAAAGACCGACATCAATACCTATGAGGGCTTCAAGAACATCGATCCGGCCTTCCTGCGCGCAAAGAGCGACCCGAACGGCGAATATTGCCTGCCCTATGCGTGGGGTTCTGTGGGCATCATGTATAACCGCAAGATCCTCGGCAAGGACATCACCGGCTGGAAGGACCTGATCGAGACGGTCAAGGCCAAGGGGCTGAAGTTCACCCTGCTCGACGACATGCGCGAAGTGCTGGCCGTCGGCCTCATCCTCAACGGCCACAAGATCAACTCGACCGATCCGGCCGAACTCCAGCAGGCCGCCGATACGATCATCGCCATGAAACCCGACATCGCGGCCTTCACCTATGACGAACGGCCTATGGTGCAGGCGGGCGACGTAGCCGCCGGCCACGCCTTCGTCGGCGCCATGATCGACGTCTTCGGCAACGAGAAGGACCTCGGCTACGTGATCCCCGAGGAGGGCGCGACCATGTACCAGGAGGACATCTGCGTGCTGAAGAGCGCGCCGAACAAGGAGAACGCCATCAAGTTCCTCCAGTTCTATACGCGTCCGGAAATCGTCGCCCTCAACGTCTCGCAGCAGACCAACGGCACGGCCAATGTGCCGGCGCGGGAATTGACCGTCGAAAAGATCAAGAATAGCAAGGAAATCAACCCGCCGGCCGAGACGATGGCGCGTCTCCAGATATTCGAGGATCTGGGTCCGGCGCTGCGTCAGGTGGACCGCGTGTGGACGCGGGTCAAGACGGCCCAGTGAGCGCGGTGTGAGCGCGGTTGATCCCCGCCCGTCTCCGGACGGGCGGGAGCTTGAAGAGAGGGGCGACGTGTCGAAACGCATTGTGAAGCTCGTTCAGTCCGACGACCTCCGGCGGTCGAAATCCGACAAGCTGATCGCCCATTACATCGAGCGCAACCTCGCCGAGCTTCCCTTCGAGACGGCGCGCTCCATCGCCCAGCGGCTCCAGCTCTCGCCGATGACCATCGGCCGGTATCTGCGCCGCATGGGCTTCGACGGCCTCGACGAATTGAAGAACGAGTTGCGCCACGGCAGTTCCAATCCCGCCTGGCAGGTCAAGGGCCAGGTCGATCGGCTGGAGCAGGACCGCAAGGAAGGCAAGCTGCTCGCCGGCCTCATCCAGCAGCAGATCGACAATCTCGGCCAAATCTACGCCATCACCAATGCGCCCGAATGGCAGCAGACGATCGACGCGCTGATCGGGGCAAGCGAAGTCTATGTCGCCGCATACCAGAACGTGCGCGGCATCGCGCAGTATTTCGCCAGCCAGCTTTCCTACACCCGCCCGCGCGTGCAGTTCGTCGATGGCCTCAACGGCACCTATGCCGAGCTTCTCGACGGCTCCGTCGACGGGCGTCTGCTGTTCCTGCACGATGTGCGCCGCTTCGCCGCAAAGGCCCGGCCGCTGGCGCTGGAGGCGCGGCGCGCCGGCGTCAAGGTCGTGCTGCTGACCGACGAATTCTGCCCCTGGGGACCCGAAGTCTCCGACATCTGCCTGATCGTGCCCGGCTCGCACGGCCCGCTCTGGGACGGCGCCGCCACCATGACGGCCGTCATGGACCTGATGCTCAGCAATGTCATCGTCGTCATGGGGGACGCCGTCAGTGAGCGCGTCGATACGCTGACGCGCCTGCAGGACGTCTTCGGCGATTTCGAGACCTGATCGCCATCCCTGCCTTGACGCTGCCGCGCGGCGCGGACTAAGGATGGGCCGACGGTTCCCTGAAGGATGACTCCCAGGGGATTAATAGGGAACACGGTGCGGACGACCCAACAGGGACCCATTCCGTGGCTGCCCCCGCAACTGTAGGCGGATTGCCGCCTGTCCTTGGACGCGTTCGGCGTCATGCCACTGCGGTTTCCGCGGGAAGGCAGACAGGTCGCAGATATCCGTGAGCCAGGAGACCTGCCGTCAGAGCAACAATCCCAGTCACGGGCGGGGATGCCCGGAACAGGAGACGCCATGACGATTCCGGCTGCCGCCTACGGCAGGCTTCCCTTCGTTTTCTCCCGACCGAACGCGCCTGGCCCTTCGCGGCCTGTCGCCTGAGCCCGCACGCTTTCATCTTTCCGGGAGAAATCCATGACCATGTTCCCCGCGGCCACTCGCGCCGCATCCTTCCTTTCCGCTCTTGCCGGCGCCGCCGCCCTTCTTGCAGCCGGCGCGGCCCAGGCCGCCGAGACGCAGTATCCGCTGACATTCGAAAATTGCGGCCGCCCGGTCACCTTCCAGAAGGCGCCGACGCAGACCGTTTCGATCGGCCAGAGCTCCACCGAAATCCTCTATATGCTCGGCCTTGCCGACAAGGTCGTGGGCACGGCCCTCTGGGTCGGGCCGGTGCTCAAGGGCTATGAGGAGGTCAACGCCAAGATCGACCGCCTCGCCGACAACGAGCCGAGCTTCGAAAGCGTGCTCGCCAAGAACCCCGATATCGTCACCGTGCAGTTCCAGTGGCAGATCGGGCCGGAAGGCGTCGTCGCCAAGCCCGAGCAGTTCGAGGAACTCGGCATCCCCGTCTATACCTCGCCGTCCGATTGCGTCGGCAAGGAGAACAGCGCGGCAAGCGATGGCGTGCGCCACCAGGTCTTCACCATGGAGCTCGTCTATCAGGAGGTCCGCGAGCTGGCCGCGATCTACAACGTCAAGGAAAAGGGCGAAGAGGTCGTCGCGGCGCTGAAAAAGCGCGAGGAGGCGGCCCGGACGAAGGTTGCCGCTGCCGGCGGCAAGCTTTCGGCCGTCTTCTGGTTCTCCAGCGCCGCCGATGCCGATCCCTATGTCGCCGGAAAGAACGGCGCGCCGGGCTACATCATGTCGGCGCTCGGCATCGAGAACATCATCAAGACCGACGACGAATGGCCGACCGTCGGCTGGGAGACCATCGCCAAGGCGTCCCCGACGATGATCGTCGCCGGCTCGATGGAACGCCGCCGCTATCCGCTCGACAGCCTCGAAGCCAAGCTCGACTTCCTGAAGACCGACCCGGTCGCAAGCCTGATGCCGGCCGTCACGAACGGCCATGTCTTCGACATGGACGCGCAGGCGATGAACCCGACGATCCGCACGATCGAGGGCATCGAGCTTCTTGCCGATGCGATCGAGAAGGCTGGCCTCGCAAAGTGACCGCCGATCACCCCCTTCTGCTCCGCACGGGCGCCGCTTCCGCGGCGCTCGTGCTGCTGCTTTTCGCGCTCGGCATCGGAGCGGCAGTGGGCGAGACGGCGATACCGCTCGACGTGGTGGGAAAGACGGTGGCCAACCGCCTCTGGCATGCCGGCTATCCGCTGGAGCCCATCGACGAGGGCATCATCTGGAACTACCGGCTGAGCCGGGCGGTGGTGGCGGCCTGCTGCGGCTCCGCGCTCGCGCTGTGCGGCGTCGTGCTGCAATCGCTCCTGCGCAATGCGCTCGCCGATCCCTATATCCTCGGCATCTCGGCAGGCGCCTCTACGGGCGCGGTCAGCGTCGCGATCCTCGGCGTCGGGGCCGGCGCGCTGACGCTGCCTGCCGGGGCGTTCGTCGGCGCGCTGGTCGCTTTCGGCCTCGTCAGCGCGCTTGCCGTCCGCGCGGGGCGGGGAACGGGCGCGATCATCCTTGCCGGCATCGCGGGCTCGCAGCTCTTCAACGCGCTCACCTCCTTCATCGTCACCAAGGCGGCGAGCGCGGAACAGGCGCGCGGCATCATGTTCTGGCTGCTCGGCAATCTCTCCGGCGTGCGCTGGCCGGATGTCTGGCTGGCGCTTCCCGTCGCAATCGCCGGCCTCATCGTCTGCCTCTGGCATGCGCGCGCGCTCGATGCCTTCACCTTCGGCGCGGAATCGGCCGCCTCGCTCGGCATCCCGGTGCGCCGCGTCTATGTCGTGCTGATCGCCATCTCCGCGCTGATGACCGCGACCATGGTCTCCATCGTCGGCTCGATCGGCTTCGTCGGCCTCGTCATTCCCCATGCCGCGCGCATGGTGGTCGGCGTCCGGCATGGGCTCCTGCTGCCCGCTTCCGCCCTGATCGGCGCCATCTTCATGATCGCCGCGGACGTCCTGTCGCGCGTCATCATCCCGGGCCAGGTGCTTCCGATCGGCGTCATCACGGCGCTGTTCGGCGCACCGGCCTTCGCACTCATCCTCAGCCAGAGGAGAACGGCGCGATGACGCTTCTGGCAACGGGTCTCCACTGGTCGGCCGGCGGCACGACGATCCTGTCGGATGTGTCGCTCGACGTGCGCCCCGGCGAATTCCTCGGCATCATCGGCCCGAACGGTTCCGGCAAGACCAGCCTGATGTCGCTGCTGGCCGGCATCCGCAAGCCGCAGGCCGGCGCGGTGACGCTCGACGGTGAGCCCTTGTCCGTTCACGGCCGGCAGGCGATCGCCCGGCGCATCGCCTTCGTGGAGCAGCAGGCCGAGACCACCGAGCGCATCACGGCAAGGCAGGCGGTCGAACTCGGCCGCACGCCGCATCTCGGCGCGCTGACGCCCTGGTCGCGGACGGACGACGCCATCGTCGACCGCGCCCTCGAAGAGGTCGACATGGCGCATTTCGCCGGGCGGCTCTGGCACACTCTCTCCGGCGGCGAGCGGCAGCGGCTGCACATCGCCCGAGCGCTCGCCCAGCAGGCGCCGATCCTGCTGCTCGACGAGCCGACCAACCACCTCGACATCGGCCACCAGCTCGGCCTGCTCCAGCTCGTGCGCGAACAGAACCTTACCGTCGTCGCCGCCCTGCACGACCTCAACCACGCCGCCATGTTTTGCGACCGCATCGCCGTCATGCGCGGCGGGCGCATCGTCGCCCTCGGCGCACCCGCCAAGGTGCTGGAGCCCCAGCGATTGCAGGAGGTCTTCGGCGTCACGGTCGATGTCGAGCGGGACGGCGCGGGCGGCTGCTTCATCCGCTATCGCCGGCCGGAACCGCGGCCGCCTCGGCTGAAGCTCGTCGCGAACGAGGGGAAATGATGCACGGCCGGCTTTCCAACAGCCATCTCAAGGAAGACATCCGCGACTACTGGTCTAGCCGGTCCGAAACCTTCGACCTCGCCTTCGGTCACCGCATTCCGCAAGGCCCGGAATTCGACGCCTGGGCGGCAGCGATCCGCGAGCGCCTCGGCCCCGAGCCGCGCCGGGTGCTGGAGCTTGCCTGCGGCACGGGGGAGGTGACGCGGCTGCTGCTCTCACTTGGCCATGATGTGACGGCGCTCGATTTTTCAGAGGCGATGCTGGCGGTCGCACGCCGAAAGCATGCCGGGGCGAGGGGACTTCGTTTCGTGCTTGCCGATGCGGAAAACCCGATGGAGCCGGACGAGAGCTACGACGCCATCGTCTGCCGCCATCTCGTCTGGACGCTGACGACGCCGGAGCAGGCATTCCGCGAGTGGCATCGCATGCTGAAGCCCGGCGGCACACTGCTGTTCTTCGATGGCGACTGGGCCGCACCCACCCGGCTCGGCCGGCTGGCCAGCCGCGCGATCGCGGTCGTCGACAGGTTCATCGGCACCGATCCGCATTATGACGGCGCGATGAGCGATCGCCACGCCAGCATCATGGAGCGTCTGCCCTTCGGCGAGGGGCTGACGGTCGAGCGCGTGCTGCCGCTGCTCGAAGCAGCCGGCTTCCGGGACATGACGATCGGCTCGCATGCGCCGATTGCGGCCGCGCAGCGCCGCACGGCGGATCTGCGCAACAAGCTGCGCACGCTGCTCTATCGCCGCTTCATCCTGTGCTGCCGGAAATAGCCTCTGCTTCCGGCTCGACCGTCAGCTTGACCCGGTCGGCGGCAAAGCGCGTGCGGGAGAACTGGATCGGCGTGCCGTCGAGATCGGTGTTCACCGCCGCCGCGACGAGAATGATCGCGCCCGGCGAAAGCTTCAGGTGCCGCATGTCTTCGCCCTCGGCGTGAATGGCCGATATCTCCGTCGACCGGCGCACATAGTCCGGCACGCCGAGTTCGCGGAAGGAGGCGGTGATCGATCGCGTCCGGTCGTAAACGGCGGCGATGTCGCCGAAGCGCTCGGCCGGAAAGTAGTGCGTCCCGCAGGATATCGGCCGCTTGTCGGCGCTGTTGACCGTTTCGAGGCGCACGCAAAGCGAACCTGTCGCCAACCCGAGCGCTTCCGCCACGAGGGCAGGCGCAACCTCCGTCGCCGACCCCAGCAACTTGCCTTCGAGGTCGCGCGTCTGGTTGCCGAGGCCCTGCGAGAAGCGGGTACGGCGCGAGATGGGAAAGCGCAGGCGGTCGCGGCGCTCGATGCGCGTGCCGATGCCCTGGATGGGCCGGACGATTCCTTCCTCCGCCAGCGCCGCCATGGCGCTGCGCACCGTATGGCGGTTGACGCCGAAGCGGCTGGCCAGCGCCATTTCCGGCGGCATCATGCCCGTCTGGTCGAAATCGCCATTGTTTATCGCAAGGCGCATGCGGTCCGCGATCTGCCGCCAGAGCGCCACGCCCGATTGCCGTTCCACCATTTTCGCCCCCGCGATTGCCCTCTGTCACACCCTTGTCATCCCGACCGATTAAGACCAGACTTAGATGTTTAGTTGTCTAGACTAATAGACATTTGGAGATGAGGCAATGACATCCTTTCAAAAAACTGCCGAAGCGGCCGCGGCGAGTGCGGCTACCGACCGGCAGAAGGCGATGGGCCTGCTGGCGAAGGCGAGCCGGGCCGAATTGCAGGCGGCGTGGGACGCGCTCGGCGACAAGCCGACAGTGCAGCCCGTGCGCGGACCGGAAACGGGCCTCGTCATGGTGCGCGGCCGCATCGGCGGCGGCGGTGCGCCGTTCAACCTCGGCGAGGCGACGGTGAGCCGCGCCAGCATCCGCCTGGAGGACGGCACGGTCGGTCATGGCCAAGCGCTCGGCACGGACGGCGCCAAGGCGAGGCTGGCGGCGATCTTCGACGCGCTGTTCCAGCGGCCGGACAGCAAGGCCGCGGTGGAAACCCTGCTTGGCGCCATCGCCACGCGCGTAGCGGAAGAGGATGCGGCCACGGCCCGCCAGACGGCCGCCACCCGCGTCGATTTCTTCACCATGGTTCGCGGAGAGGACTGATGACAGACACACTTGCCTTTGCCGGCGGTTTCCAGGAGCCGGTGTTCGAGGCCCAGGCGGTCTTCCGCACGCTGATGGACTGCATGGCCCGCCCCGGCACGGTCGGCCACGTAACCGCAAGCGTCCTGCCGCCCAAGCCGCTAAGCCCGGCCGCCGGCGCAGTCGCGCTGACGCTCTGCGATCATGACACGCCGGTCTGGCTGACTCCGGCGCTCGCCGCCTCGGCACTGCCCGGCTGGCTTGCCTTCAATGCCGGTTCGCCCGTCACCGACGAGCGCCAGAACGCCCGCTTCGCCTTCGTGGAGCAGGGCGCGATGTTGCCCAATCTCTGCCTCTTCGCGCAGGGCACGCAGGAATATCCGGATCGCTCGACGACGCTAATCGTCGAGATCGCCTCCTTCGAGGGCGGGCGTCCGCTGGTCCTGACCGGGCCCGGCATCCGCAGCCAGGAGGAGATCGCACCCGTCGGCCTGCCGGACATGTTCGCGCATTTCTGGTCGGAGAACCACCAGAGCTTCCCGCGCGGCGTCGATCTGATCCTCGTTGCCGGCGACAATATCCTGTGCCTGCCGCGTACCACCGTTCTTCGCGTGAAGGAGGCCTGACCATGTATGTTGCCGTCAAGGGTGGCGAAGCCGCCATCTCCAACGCCCACCGCCTTCTCGCCGACCGCCGGCGCGGCGACCGCTCGCTGCCGGCCATCGGCATCGAGCAGATCGTCGCCCAGCTCGGCCTTGCCGTCGACCGCGTGATGGCGGAAGCCTCGCTCTATGACCGCGCGCTCGCGGCGCTTGCCGTCCGGCAGGCGCGCGGCGACATGATCGAGGCGATCTTCATCCTGCGTGCCTACCGCACGACGCTGCCGCGTTTCGGCTATTCCAAACCGGTCGAGACCGGCGCGATGCTGGTCGAGCGCCGCGTGTCCGCGACCTACAAGGACCTGCCGGGCGGCCAGCTTCTCGGGCCGACCTTCGACTATACCCACCGCCTGCTCGACCCGTCGCTGCTGACGGACGAGGCGGTCGATGCACCGCTGGAGCGCGGCGAGGCCGGCGAGCCGGTCATGCGCGTTTCCGACATTCTCGCCGGCGAAGGCCTTGTCGAGGACGATGGCAGCATGCCCGAGGGCCATATCGCTGGGGATATCACGCGCGAGCCGCTGGAATTCCCGATGGCGCGGGACTTGCGCCTGCAGGCGCTTGCCCGCGGCGACGAGGGCTTCCTGCTGGCGCTCGGCTATTCCACCCAGCGCGGCTACGCCCGCACCCATCCCTTCGTCGGCGAAGTGCGCATCGGTGAGGTCGAGGTGGAGCTGGACATGCCGGAACTCGGCTTTTCCGTCTCGCTCGGCCGCATCCAGGTCACTGAATGCCAGATGATCGCCCAGTTCAAGGGCTCGGCGAAGAACCCGCCGCAGTTCACCCGCGGCTATGGCCTCGTCTTCGGCCAAAGCGAGCGCAAGGCCATGGCCATGTCGCTGGTCGACCGGGCGCTACGCGCGGAGGAATTCGGCGAGGACGTCGTGGCGCCTGCGCAGGACGAGGAATTCGTCATCTCCCATTCCGACAACGTGCAGGCGACCGGCTTCGTCGAGCACCTGAAGCTGCCGCACTACGTGGATTTCCAGGCCGAGCTCGACCTCGTGCGCCGCATGCGCCGCGAATACGAGGTCGCACAGAATATCGAACTTCCGGAGGCCGCAGAATGAGCACGGCAGAACTGGCGACCTACAACTTCGCCTATCTCGACGAACAGACGAAACGCATGATCCGCCGCGCGATCCTGAAAGCGATCGCGATCCCCGGCTATCAGGTGCCCTTCGCCTCGCGCGAAATGCCCATGCCCTACGGCTGGGGCACCGGCGGCGTGCAGGTGACGGCGGCGATCCTCGGCCCCGCCGATGTGCTGAAGGTCATCGACCAGGGCGCGGACGACACGACCAACGCCGTCTCCATCCGCGCCTTCTTCCAGAAGGTCGCCAATGTGGCGGTGACGACGAAGACCCGCGAGGCGACGATCATCCAGACGCGCCACCGCATCCCCGAGGAAACGCTCGCCGCCGGCCAGACGCTCGTCTACCAGGTGCCGATCCCCGAACCCTTGCGCTTCCTCGAGCCGCGCGAGACCGAGACGCGCAAGATGCATGCGCTGGAAGAATACGGCCTGATGCACGTCAAGCTCTACGAGGACATCGCGCGCAACGGCCATATCGCGACGACCTACGCCTATCCGGTGAAGGTGGAGGGCCGCTACGTCATGGACCCGTCGCCGACGCCGAAATTCGACAATCCGAAGATGCACATGTCGGAAGCGCTCCAGCTCTTCGGCGCCGGCCGCGAAAAGCGCATCTACGCCGTGCCGCCCTATACAGAGGTCGTCAGCCTCGATTTCGAGGACCACCCCTTCGAGATCCAGACCTTCGACAAGCCCTGCGCGATCTGCGGCGCGGAGAATGTCTATCTCGACGAAGTGGTGCTCGACGACAAGGGCGGGCGGATGTTCGTCTGCTCGGACACCGACCATTGCGAGGAACGCTGCGCCAACGGCCATCGCGGGCACTTGGCGTATGACAAGGAGGCCGCCGAATGAGTCGTGCTCACCCCCCTCTGCCCTGCCGGGCATCTCCCCCTCAAGGGGGGAGATCGGCAAGCGGCAAAAACCTCACTCAGACAGCAACGTTAGAGATGGACGAAACGGTGCTCCACCCAATCTCCCCCCTTGAGGGGGAGATGCCCGGCAGGGCAGAGGGGGGTATTGCCGCCTCCCGCACCATGGAGGCTACCCGATGACCGACACCCCCCTTCTCAAGGTCCGCGACATCTCGAAATTCTATGGCGCACGCATCGGCTGCCAGAACGTCTCCTTTGATCTTTGGCCGGGCGAAGTGCTGGCCATCGTCGGCGAATCCGGCTCCGGTAAGACGACCCTGCTCAACTGCCTTGCCACCCGCCTGATGCCGACCTCCGGCTCGGTCGAATACCGCATGCGCGACGGCGGCATGCGCGACCTTTCCCGTATGAGCGAGGCGGAGCGTCGCTTCCTGATGCGCACGGACTGGGGCTTCGTGCACCAGAACCCGGCGGACGGCCTGCGCATGGCCGTGTCGGCCGGCGCCAATGTCGGCGAGCGGCTGATGGCGGTCGGCGAGCGGCACTACGGCAATATTCGCGAGACGGCCGGCAACTGGCTCGGCCGCGTCGAGATCAGCGTGGACCGTATCGACGACCAGCCGCGCGCCTTTTCCGGCGGCATGCGCCAGCGCCTGCAGATCGCCCGCAACCTCGTCACCTCGCCGCGCCTCATCTTCATGGACGAGCCGACCGGCGGCCTCGACGTCTCGGTGCAGGCGCGCCTGCTCGATCTCTTGCGCGGCCTCGTGCAGGATCTTGGCCTTTCGGCGATCATCGTCACGCACGACCTTGCCGTCGCCCGCCTTCTCTCCCACCGCATGATGGTGATGAAGGACGGCCTCGTCATCGAGCAGGGCCTGACGGACCGCGTGCTCGACGATCCGCGCGAAGCCTATACCCAGCTCCTCGTTTCCTCGATCCTGCAGGTTTGAAAGCATGATCCCGAAAAGTGGACCCCGGTTTTCGGACAAGACCATGCGTCAAAAGGAAAAATGACATGCCCACACCCCTCGTCGTTTCCGAAGTGGCGAAGAGCTTCACCATGCATCTTCGCGACGGCATCCGCCTGCCGGTGATGTCGAATGTCGCCTTCTCGGTGAAGGCAGGCGAATGCGTCGTGCTGGGCGGCCCGTCCGGCATCGGCAAGAGCTCGCTGCTCAAGATGGTCTATGGCAACTATGCCGTCGACAGCGGCCAGATCCTCGTCGAGCACGAGGGCAGGCTGCTCGATCTTGCCACCGCCGATCCGCGCACCATCCTTGCCGTCCGGCGCGGCACGCTCGGCTATGTCAGCCAGTTCCTGCGCACCGTGCCGCGAGTCGCGGCCGTCGATGTCGTCGCCGAGCCGTTGCAGGCCCGCGGCGTCGAGGCGGCGGAGGCCAAGGCCGCGGCCGAGACGATGCTGGCCCGGCTCAACCTGCCGCGCGAACTCTGGCAGCTTCCGCCCGCCACCTTCTCCGGCGGCGAGCAGCAGCGCGTCAACATCGCGCGCGGCTTCATCACCGACCACCGCATCCTCCTGCTCGACGAGCCGACCGCCTCGCTCGACGCGAAGAACCGCGCCGTCGTGGTGGACATGATCGCGGAAAAGAAAGCCGCCGGCGTCGCGCTGCTCGGCATCTTCCATGACGAGGACGTGCGCGAAAAGGTCGCCGACCGCATCATCGACGTCTCCGCTTTCTCGCCGCGAAAGGCCGCCGCATGACCCGGCTTTCCGAAACGCCGTTGATCCATCCGACGGCAACCGTCTCCGACACGGTGCTCGGCCGTTACACCGAGATCGACGAGAACTGCCGCGTCAGTGAGGCCGAGCTCGGCGACTATTCCTACCTGATGAACGGCACCTCCGTCTGGTGCGCGATCATCGGCAAGTTCGCCAACATCGCCGCCTCGGTGCGCATCAACGCGACCAACCATCCGATGTGGCGCGCCACCCTGCACCACTTCACCTACCGCGCCAACGACTACTGGCCGGATGCCGAGCAGGAGGCCGATTTCTTCTCCTGGCGGCGCGGGCATCGGGTGACGATCGGCCACGACGTGTGGATCGGCCACGGATCGACGATCCTGCCGGGTGTCACGATCGGCAACGGCGCTGTCATAGGCTCGGGCGCGGTCGTCACGAAAGACGTCGAACCCTACATGATCGTCGGCGGCGTCGCGGCGAAAGTCATTCGCGAACGTTTCCCGCGAAGCATTGCCGAACGCATGGAAAAACTCGCCTGGTGGGACTGGGATCACGCCCGGCTTCGCGCCGCGCTGGACGACTTTCGCAAACTTGACGCAGAAGCCTTCCTCAGCCGTCACGACGGCTGAGACCACCTTTCGAATGCCGGAATTCCAGGCCTGTGGACTGTTATTTTTCCGACACGAAAGTGACATCGCCCCTTCATCAACAGCGTTTAGAGCCAGTTCCGAAAACGACAGGACCCAACCCCGGGCCAAGTGTTAAGGAAGAGGGATCCGCCATGTTCCGACTGAAGAATATTACCCGCCGCTTCGGCGCGCGTGTCGCGGTCGCCGACGTGACCTTCGACATCCCGCAGGGCCAGATGGTCGGCGTCATCGGCCGCTCGGGCGCCGGCAAGTCCACCCTGCTGCGCATGATCAACCGCCTTGCCGATCCGAGCGAGGGCACGATCCATTTCAACGACGTGGAAGTCTCGTCACTGCGGGGCGCGGCCCTGCGCAACTGGCAGCGCGACTGCGCGATGATCTTCCAGCAGTTCAATCTCGTGCCGCGCCTGGACGTGCTGACCAACGTCCTGCTCGGCCGCCTCAACCACCGCTCGACGGCGCTCAGCATCCTCAATCTCTTCACCCGCGAGGAGCGCATCATGGCGATCGCGGCGCTGGAGCGGCTCGGCATCGAGCAGACCGCCCTGCAGCCGGCCGGCACGCTCTCGGGCGGCCAGCAGCAGCGCGTGGCGATCGCCCGGGCGCTGATGCAGAACCCGAAGATGCTGCTCGCCGACGAGCCGATCGCCTCGCTCGATCCGCTCAACGCCAAGATCGTGATGGACGCGCTGCGCGACATCAACGAGCGCGAGGGCATCACCGTCGTCACCAACCTGCACACGCTCGACACGGCGCGCGCCTATTGCGAGCGCATCATCGGCATGTCCGCCGGCCGCGTCGTCTTCGACGGCCCGGCGCGCGAGCTGGATGCCGAGGCGGTGCGCACGATCTACGGCACCGGCGCCGACGGCGCGGAAATCGACGAAAGCGTCACCTCTACGGCGATCCGCAACCCGGCCCGCCAGGACAACACCAAGGAATCCGCCAGCCCGACACCGCTGGCACTGGCTGGGCTCTGAGCCCCGCCGGGATCGCACGACCCGCGTAAAGGGTCAGACAACTTCCAGTCCGGCAAGGCCGGTCAACCAGGAGAAAGATCATGCTGAAGAAAGTTCTTCTCGGCGCCGTGGCGCTCATCGCGCTTGCCGGCCACGTCCAGGCCGAAGACCTCAAGGAATTCCGCGTCGGCATCATCGGCGGCGAGAACGAAGCCGACCGCCTGCGCAATTACCAGTGCCTCGGCGATCACCTGAAGGCCGAACTCGGCTTCGAGAAGGTCTCCTTCTTCCCGGCCGCCGACTATGACGGCGTCATCCAGGGCCTGCTCGGCGGCACGCTCGACTATGCCGAACTCGGCGCTTCCGGCTTTGCCAAGATCTACCTCGCCAAGGCAGACGCCGTCGAACCGATCCTGACGACCGTGCAGACCGACGGCTCGACCGGCTACCACTCGATCATGGTCGCCCGCAAGGATTCAGGCATCACCAAGCTGGAAGACCTGAAGGGCAAGAAGCTCGGCTTTGCCGATCCGGACTCCACCTCCGGCTACCTCGTCCCGCTCGTCACCCTGCCGGAATCGATCGGCGGCCCGGTCAAGGAATACTTCGCTGAAACCGGCTTCGGCGGCGGCCACGAAAACCTCGTACTCGAAGTGCTGAAGGGCACCTTCGACGCAGGCACGACCTTCGGCTCGGGCGTCGGCGAATGGAAGGACGGCTACACGTCCGGCAACCTGCACAAGATGGTCGAGAAGGGCATTCTCGACATGAACGATCTCGTCGAACTCTGGAAGTCGCCGCTGATCCCGAACGGCCCGATCGTCGTTCGCACCTCGATGGCCGACGAGACCAAGGCGAAGTTCAAGCAGTTCATGCTCGACCTGCCGAAGAAGGACGCCGCCTGCTTCTCCGCCGTCATGGGCGGTGACTTCACGGCGTTCACGGAAGTCAACGTCGACTTCTACAAGCCGATCATCGACGCCCGCAAGGCGACCATCGGCGGCTGATAGCCGCGGCGACATCGGCGCCGGCCGCATCCCGGCCGGCGCCTCCGTTTTTCCGGATGCCGAATTATCTGTGGCGTCCTTCGTACCCTGGCGGAAAAGTCCATGGCCATGAACACGCTTCACGACGGCTTCAGCGAGAAGGGCGCTCTGATCGAGCGGCACTGGCAGGAGCTGAATGCGCGCCGTCGCCTCTATACATGGCTGGGCCTTGCCATTCTTGCGCTCGCCCTTTCCGGTTCGCTCTGGTTCGCCAACGAGACGAATGCCGGCAAGTTCTTCGACCGCTTGCCCTATTTCTTCGATTTCATCGGCGACATGGTGCCGCGCGACGGCCTTGAGGTCTTCCGCGCGCTCTTCGACCTGCCGTCTCCCTATGACGATGGCAGCTTCAAGTACAATTACCCGGAAGGCCGGCTCTACATCACCGAGAGCCTCTACGTGCCGGAATATTTCCACAAGATGCTGGAGACGCTGAACATCGCGATCTTCTCCACCGTCATCGGCATGGTCTTCGGCTTCCTGCTCTGCTTCCTTGCGGCAAAGAACCTCGTCGCCAACCGCCTGCTACGCGGCTTCGTGCGCCGCTTCATGGAAATCCTGCGCGCCTTCCCGGAGGTCGTGCTCGCCGGGTTCTTCCTCGCCATCCTCTCGCTCGGGCCGCTGCCGGCCGTCATCGCCGTGTCGATCCACACGGTCGGCGCGCTCGGCAAGCTGTTCTTCGAGGTGGTCGAGAATGCCGACATGAAGGCGGAGGAGGGGCTTCGCGCGGTCGGCGCGAGCTGGGTCGAGCGCGTCTGGTTCGGCATCGTGCCGCAGGTCCTGCCGAACTTCATGAGCTACTTCCTGCTGCGCCTGGAGATCAACGTGCGCGCCTCGACCATCATCGGCGCCGTCGGCGGCGGCGGCATCGGCGAGTTGCTGCGCCTGTCCATCGGCCAGGGCCACCAGGCCAAGACGCTGGCGATCGTGCTGCTGCTGCTCGTCACCATCATCGCCGTCGACCAGTTTTCCGCCTGGCTGCGCCGCAAGCTCGTCGGCGACCATGCCTTCCGGCCTGCCCAATAGGAGTGCGCCATGACGACCCTCAATCCCGCCCAGATGGATGAGATCGCGGCACGCCACCCGGCCGTCTTCCACCGCTCGTTCTGGCAGCGCTTCCGCGTCGCCATCCTCACCGGCGCCTTCGTGCTCTATGCGCTCTACTGCTGGTGGTTCTTCGCCATCGGCCATGTGCTCGGCACGGCCAACTGGAACATCGCCGGCACCTATCTTGCCGACTGGGTGTCCTACGAGGTGCGGCCGGAAGTGACGATCGCGCCCGATGGCGCGATGAAGCTTACCTATCCGCGCTTCTCGCCGCTCGGGCCGAATGCCGAGCCCGACTGGGTGGAAATCGAGCGCGGGACGATGACCCGCACGACGCCGGCCGCAGGTACGGCGACCACCACCGCCAAGAAGCCCGCATCGATGGGCTTCATGGGCGAGGGCGCCGTGGTAGGCGGCTCAGCCGCCGCCATCGAAAACCTGGCGGCCGCAACGACGCGGGAAGAGGAGGTCGTCAAACGCGCGAGGATCACCCTCAACTCCTCGACGAGCGTCGAGGTCGTGCCGGACCGCGTGACGGTGCGGCATGCCGGGGAAATGCTGGCCGTCGATCTCGACGGCGCCGACATGAAAGTCGAGGGCGCGCTGCCAGTCTGGGCGACGCAGAAGGCGCCGGGTGAGAAGATCACACTTTCCTTCGGCTTTGCCGGCTGGGGCGAGATCGAGGCTGATGATATCAGCATCCGCAAGCGCTTCCTTGGCTGGGCGAATTTCCTGTTCGACACGAACTCGCCGTTCCATGGCAAGTCGACATCGCAGGTCGTCTCGCTGATTACGTCGGGCGAGCGCATCGATCCCAAACAGTCGAACCTCTCGCTCGCCTGGGACAATATCCTCTACAATGCGGAATGGCAGCATCTCGACGTCTGGACCAAGCTGCTCCAGACGATCGTCATGGCCTTCGTCGGCACGCTTTTCGCCATGCTGCTTGCCTTCCCGCTCGCCTTCCTCGCGGCACGCAACATCACGCGCAACTGGATTTCCAACCAGGTGACGAAGCGGCTCTTCGATTTCCTGCGCTCGGTCGATATGCTCATCTGGGCGCTGTTCTTCACCCGCGCCTTCGGCCCCGGACCGCTCGCCGGCATGTCGGCGATCTTTTTCACGGATACCGGCACACTCGGCAAACTCTATTCCGAGGCGCTGGAGAATATCGACGACAAGCAGCGTGAGGGCGTGAAATCAGTCGGCGCGGCGCCCATCGCCGTGCAGCGTTACGGCGTGCTGCCGCAGGTCATGCCGCTCTTCGCCTCGCAGGCGCTTTACTTCTGGGAATCGAACACCCGTTCTGCCACCATCATCGGCGCGGTCGGCGCGGGTGGTATCGGCCTGAAACTGTGGGAGGCGATGCGCACCAATTCGGATTGGGAGAACGTTGCCTATATGGTGCTGCTGATCCTCATCGTCGTCTTCGTCTTCGACGGCATATCGAATGCGCTGCGCTCGCGCCTGATGGGCAAGCCGGCGCACTGATATCGTGGTGGCGGCATGATGCTGCCACACGAATCCCCTTATGGTCGCGCGCCGCCTTCCGGCGGCGTCGATAGACTTTTACAGGAATGAGCCCTTGCGTTACGCCCTCTATTTCACCCCGCCCGCAAGCGACCCGTTGACCCTTTCCGCCCAGCGCTGGCTGGGGCGCAATGCGTTTACGGGCGCCGCTCTGGAGCAGCCGACCGTAGCTGGCTTCGATGCCGCTGCGCTCGCGGGCCTGACGGCGGACCCACGCCGTTATGGCTTCCACGCCACGCTCAAGGCACCGTTCACGCTTTCGGAAGGCCGCAGCGAAGCCGAGCTCATCGCCGAGATCGGCCGTTTCGTCGCCGAGACCGATGCGTTCGACATTCCCGAAGTCGTCGTCGGCCGCCTCGGCTCCTTCTTCGCGCTGGTGCCCGGCGACCATTGCGATGCGCTGCAGGGTTTCGCAGCCGAGGTGGTGCGCCGTTTCGAGCGCTTTCGCGCGCCGCTGAGTTCCGCCGACATCGCCCGCCGCAAGCCGGACGAACTGAACGCGGACGAACGCCAGAACCTCGTGCAGTGGGGTTATCCCTACGTCTTCGACGAGTTCCGCTTCCACATGACGCTGACCGGACGCGTCCCCGCCGAGCGGCGCGACGCCGTCGAGACCGTCCTGCTTGACCAGTTCGCCGAGTTCCATGGCCGTCCGCTGCCCGTCACGGGGCTGGCGCTTTTCCGGGAGCCCTCGCGCGGCGCCGATTTCACCGTCCATTCGCTCTTCCCTCTGGGCGGAGCCGCCAACAGAAAGATCGCATGACATGACCCGCGAAACCGTTCTCTCCAATGCCCGTATCGTGCTCGAGGACCGCATTCTCGACGGCACGCTGGTGCTGCGCGATGGCCTGATCGCCGACATCTCCGAGGGTTCTTCCGCTGCCGGTGAGGAGATGGAAGGCGACTTCCTCATTCCCGGCCTCGTCGAGCTGCACACCGACCATCTCGAAGCCCACTATTCGCCGCGTCCCGGCGTGCGCTGGGGCAAGACGGCGGCGATCCAGGCGCATGACGCCCAGGTCGTCACCTCCGGCATCACCACCGTCTTCGACTGCCTGCGCCTCGGCTCGGACGAGGACGGCGGCTTCGAGAAGGGCGAGATGCGCGCCATGGCCGACGCCATCGCCGAAGCGCAGAGCGAGGATCGCCTGCGCGCCCAGCACCTCATCCACCTGCGCTGCGAAGTCTCGACCGACAACGTGCTCGATCACTACGAGGAATTCGAGGAGGAGCCGCTCGTCCGCCTCGTCTCGCTGATGGACCACGCGCCCGGCCAGCGCCAGTTCCAGACGATGGACCAGTACGTGCTCTACTACCAGAAGAAGCGCGGCCTCTCGGATGCCGAATTCGCGGAATTCTGCAAGCGCCAGCAGGAGCTTTCCGCCCGCTACGCCAAGCCGCACCGCGACGCGCTCGCCGCGTCCTGCGCCGCCCGCAACATCTCGGTGGCAAGCCATGACGATGCGACGCTGGAACATGTAGAGGAGGCGATCGGCTACGGCATCCGCCTCGCTGAATTTCCGACCAGTTTCGAGGCTGCGAAAGCCTCGCACGGCGCCGGCATGAGCGTGCTGATGGGCGCGCCGAACATCGTGCGCGGCAAGTCGCATTCCGGTAACATCGCTGCCCGCGATCTCGCCGAGATGGGCGTGCTCGACGTGCTCTCGTCGGACTACGTGCCCTTCAGCCTGATGCATGCGCCGTTCATCCTCGCCGACGAGGGCATGAGCCTGGCCAAGGCGATCGCCATGGTCTCGACCACGCCGGCCCGCACGGTCGGCCTCGACGATCGCGGCGCCATCGCCAAGGGCCTGCGCGCCGACATCGTCCGCGTGCGCCGCCCCTCCGGCGTCCCGGTCGTGCGTTCGGTCTGGCGCCAGGGCAGGCGGGTGGCGTGAGCATGGAGAGGAACGCCACCGCTGCGTCGCCGGTGGTGACCACGGCCGGCACCATGGTCGTCGTGGTCGGGCCGAGCGGTGCGGGCAAGGACAGCGTCATGTCCTATGCCGCGCGGCATTTTACCGACGAGACGCGCGTGCGCTTCGTGCGCCGCGTCATCACCCGTCCGGCGGATGCCGGCGGGGAGGCGCATGAAGCAGTCGATGTGAACGGCTTTCGCGAGCGCGAGGCCGCCGGCGGCTTTGCCGTTTCCTGGGAGGCGCACGGATTGCGCTACGGGATTCCGCGCGAGACACTGGATCAGCTCGCCAGAGGCGCAACCCTCGTCGCCAATGGCAGCCGCTCCGCGCTGCCGGCGTTCGCCGCTGCCTATGCTGACCTCAAGGTCGTGCTGATCACCGCCCGGCCCGACATTCTCGCCACACGCCTCGCCGCGCGCGGCCGGGAAAGCGCCGAGGCCATCGCCGGGCGGCTCGATCGCGCGGTGCCGGAAATCGTTATTGGCGCTGACACCGTGGTTATCGACAACAGCGGCGCGCTCGAAGAGGCGGGGGAGGCTTTCGTTTCCCTGCTCGCCTCGACGCTTGCGCAAGATGATTGAATCAGCCGTCCTTCAGTGACTTGTAGGCGGCAAGGGCGCGTTCGCGCGCCTTGCCGTGATCGACCATCGGCTTCGGATAGGTCCTGCCAAGCTCCACGCCCGCCTTGCTCAGCGCGCTTTCGGGCGCATCGAAGGGCTTGTGGATCCACTTCGCATCCAGTTTCTCCAGTTCCGGCACGAATGTGCGGACATAGGTGCCTTCGGGATCGAACTTCTCGCCCTGCAGGATCGGGTTGAAGATGCGGAAGAAGGGCGATGCATCTGCCCCGGACCCCGCCACCCATTGCCAGTTCGCCGCATTCGACGCGGCGTCCGCATCGACCAGCGTGTCGCGGAACCATTTCTCGCCGCGCCGCCAGTCGATCATCAGGTGCTTGATGAGGAAGGAGGCGGTGATCATGCGCACGCGATTGTGCATCCAGCCGTGCTGCCAGAGCTGCCGCATGCCGGCATCGACGATGGGATAGCCCGTCCTGCCGCGCGTCCAGAGCGCGAAATTCCTGCCGGACGCTTCCCAGGGAAAGGCATCGAAGCGGTCGTTCCAGTTCCTGTCCGAAAGTTGCGGGAAATGGAAATGCAGGTGGTAGCAGAATTCCCGCCAGGCCAGTTCCTTGCGGAAGTGGATCACGTCCTCCGTCGGCATCTTCAGTCCGCGTGTCGCGTGCCAGATGCGGGCAGGGGAGATTTCGCCCATCGCCAGATGCGGCGAGAGCATCGACGTCGCATCGATCGCCGGACGGTCGCGGTTCGTCCTGTATCCTTCGATCGCACCGTCGACGAAATCGTCGAGCCGTTCGCGGGCCGCTGCCTGTCCGGGTGTCCAGATATCCTTGAATGCCGTCGCCCAGTCCGGCCTTGCCGGCAGCAAGGCCCAGTCATCCAGCCGTTCGGAGTGCAGCACCCCGGAAAATGATCTCAGGCTTTCCGGCGCGTCGATCGGCTCGTGCGGTTCCCCCTCGCGCTCCAGAGCCTTCCAGAACGGCGTGTAGACCCGGTACGGTTTCTTCTCGCCGGTCTGGAGACGTGCCGGATCGTGCAGCAATTGCCCGGCAAAACTCCTGGCCGTGATGCCGCGCGCCTTCAGCGCCGCCTTGATGTCCGTGTCGATGGCGATGCCCGCGGGATCGTGCCGGCGGTTCCAATGGACGCTTCCCGCTCCGGTTTCCTCGATGAGGGTATCGAGGACGTCGGCAGCCGCACCGCTTCTCAGGATGAGCGGCGTTCCGAGTGCCCTCAGCGTCTTGCCGAGCGATGCCAGCGAATGATGCAGCCACCAGGCTTGCGCCGCCCCCAGCGGGCCGGTTCCCGCGCCGTCCGGCTCGCGGATATAGAGCGCGATGACGGGAAATCCGGTTTCGGCCGCGGCGGCGAGGGCCGCGTGATCGTCCGTGCGCAGGTCCTTGCGGAACCAGACGATGACAGGGGCGCCGTGCTTTTCCGTCATGGGTCGATGCCTTTCGGCAGCGGACGCGTCAGGATGAAAAGGGCGCTTCCCGACAGCACCAGCCCTATGATGACGGCGAGAAGCGGCGAGGGCTGCGTGCGATAGAGGAAGAAGCCGTAGCTCGCGACGATCAGGCAGATGGCGACGACCTTCGTGCGGCCGGCGATCGCGCCTTCCCGTCGCCAGTTGCTCAGCGGCGGGCCGAGCGTGCGGTGATTGAGGAGCCAGTGTTCGAGGCGCGGCGAGGAGCGCGAGAAGCACCAGACGGCGACAAGCAGGAAAGGCGTCGTCGGCAGCAGCGGCAGGAAGGCGCCGACAATGCCGAGCGCCGTCATCAGCAAGCCTGCCAGCATATAGATCGAGCGCACGGGACATCCTCGTCGAAAAACGCAGTGAACGCTGAGATAGAGTGCTTTTCTTCCGCCTCCAAGGGGCCAAGGTGCCGCGGCCGGTGGAACGAACATCTTCCTCGGGCATTCCTTGCCCACTGGAACAAACGGGGCGGAGCGAATGCTGGAAAATGCCGAGCACGAAGACAATCATCTGTGGTGGACGGCGCAGCGCGGTGCTTCGCCCGTGATCGGCACGGCCATCCACGACGGTCATGCCGTGCGTGCAAATCTCCTGCGGAAGATGGCGCTCGAAACCGATGAGCGGCTGCGTGAAGAAGATCCGTTCACCGCGCATACCATTCTCGATCTCCCCAATCGCATCGTCTTTCACCGTTCGCGCTTCGAGGTCGACCTCAACCGCGCCCGCGACGGCGCCGTCTACCTGCGGCCGGAACAGGCCTGGGGGCTGAAGGTCTGGCGCGAACAGCCCTCGGATGCCGAGGTCCAGCAAATTCACTCCGTGCACGATGCCTATTACGAGATGCTGGAAAGCTATCTTCGCGGCGTGGAGGCACGCTACGGCCGCTTCGTCGTTCTCGACATTCACAGCTACAATCATCGCCGCGCCGGCCCCGCCGCACCATCGACGGCCGGCAGCGAGGCGCCCGAGATCAATATCGGCACCAGTTCCATGGATCGCGCGCGCTGGGCGCCTGTCGTCGATGCCTTCATGGCCTTCGCCGCCGATTTCGATTTTCTCGGCCGCCGGCTGGACGTGCGCGAGAACGTCGCCTTTCAGGGGCGCGGCGAGCAGACGCGCTTCATTCACGAGCGCTTTGCCGAAAACGGCTGCGCCATCGCCGTCGAATTCAAGAAGGTCTTCATGGATGAATGGACCGGAGCGCCGGACTGGCAGGCCATCGCCGCGCTTCGCGGCCTCATCGCCGCTTCGGTGCCAGTGCTCGAACGGGCGCTGCGGGAGGTCGCATGACCTCAGCGAAGGCAGCGCGAAAGCCGCGCCGGAAGAAGGAAAAGACGCTCGCCGAAGACGTCATCGAGGCGCTTGAGGCCGGCAAGCCGGTGCGGCGCGATTTCGAGGGCGGTCGCCTGCATATCGACCGTCCGCTGCCGTTCCTCTGCCTGCACATCGGCGACCCGGAAAAGCATGTCGTCGCGCGCGAAGTGGCGGCGGCAAATGCCTCCTACCTGCTCGCAAGCCGCATGGAGGACGCCGTCGCGCTTCTTGCTCCGATCGCGCAACTGCTGCACAGGAAATTCGGCGCCTTCCTGCTGATGGATGTCGACGAATTCGACCGAGATCGGCTTCTGTCCGACGACGCCCCGTTTCTCCAGCCCTTCGAGGTGATGCTGTCGGCAACGCGCGGCGCGGCGGCCAAACGTGCGGTGGACGCATTCGAGGCGGCGGTGGAAGACTTCGAGGCCCGTTTCCGCACGCCCCATGTCGAAACCTGCGCGGCAGAGGACGACCCCCGCGTTCGGCCGGAACTGCTGGCATTGCGCTTTCCGCTGCTGACCCTGCGCTTTGCGCCGATCTACCGCGTGCCCGGTTCGGACGACATGTACCCGGAATTGCGCGAGCGCCTTATCGACAATTTCCTCGATGCGGGCCTGCGCGCCTTCGCCGCCTTCCTTGAAAGGGACGGGTTCCCCAAGCCCGTCACGTACCGCGCCTTCGGCCGCAAGGCGTTCGTCGATGCGGTCGAGCGGGCGGATCGCGGCATGGACGAGGTCGCCTCCAGCTTCGATTTCCTGCTTGCCGTCACGCCGATCAACGCCAACGCCGCCTGGCAAGAGTTCAAGGCGAACGATTACGGCAAGCCGCCGCGGTTCCTCTACCGCCCGCTCAGCCTTCTGGTGGAGCGGGAGAAGCGACGCCTCTACGCCATCGTGCTCGATCGCCTCGAAGACCCGGTTCTCCACCAGATCTACCGCGAGAAGCAGCAGGAGCTCGACCTGCAACTGACCCTCATCGCCGAAAGGGAGAAGGCGCGTTTCGTGGAGTTCGGCCGCGCCCTCTATGGCCCCGTCGAGCGGTCCCTGCTCAAGGCTGCCTCCGAAGTTCTCGAAGATACGGCCGACGCCAGGCGCATGCCGTCGCTGGCGCCCGACAATGACGAGGTCGTGGATTGCTTCTATGTCGAGCGCCGGGCGCGCTCCATGATGATGAACTATCACGAGCGCTATGACGGTTTCGACGCGGCGATCGAGCTGCGCGACGACGTGCCGGCGGGACTGCTCGTCTCGGGCCGCCGGCTTCTCATCTCCCGCCGCACGCGCATGATGCGCCACCGCGTCGATGCGCTGCTCAGCCATGAGGTGGGTGTGCATCTCCTCACCTATTTCAACGGATCGGCGCAGGGCCTGCGGGTCTTCCGTACCGGGCTTTCAGGCTACGAGGGCATGCAGGAGGGGCTTGCCGTCTTCGCCGAATACCTCGCCGGCGGCTTCACGCCGGAGCGCCTTCGCCTGCTTGCGGCCCGCGTCGTCGGCTGCGATTTAATGCTGGCCGGCGCGTCCTTCGTCGAGAGTTTCCGGCTGCTGACGCGCGAGCACGAACTGGATGCGGAGACCGCCTTCGGCCTGCTGCTGCGCGTTTTTCGCGGGGGAGGGCTTGCCAAGGATGCGATCTACCTGCGCGGCCTCCTCTCCCTGCTCAGCCACCTGAAAGCCGGCGGGGCGCTCGATCCGTTCTGGATGGGAAAGATTTCCGCCGCCCATTTCAGCGTGATGGAGGAACTCGGCGCGCGCGGCCTGCTGAAGCCGCCGATCCTTCGCCCGCTGTGCCTCGAAACCGAACGCGGGCGCGCAAGGCTGGAGCGCGCCCGGACAGGCCTGTCACCCCTTGCCATGCTCCAAGCTTGAGGAGAGCGACCATGCGTATCGCCTTTTTCGTCAATTCCATCGAGGGGGAAACCCCGACCTACACCACGACGGCGCTCGCCATGGCGGCGCTCTCGCGGGGGCACGACATCTGCTACGTGACGCCGGGCGATTTCGTGCTGCGTGCCGACGACAGCCTCTGCGTGCGCGGCCGCGTGCTGCCCGGCAAGCGCTACAAGAAAGCGGAGAGCTTCCATTCGGCCCTGCAGGGAGACGACACGACGGTCGAGACGATGGATGTGCGCGACGTCGACGTGCTCTTCCTGCGCAACGACCCCTCGCTGGATGCGGACGGAAGGCCCTGGGCGGCACATGTCGGCGCCATGTTCGGGCGGCTCGCCACGGCGCGCGGGACCATCGTCGTCAACGACCCGGACGGCCTGGCGTTGGCGCAGAACAAGCTCTATTTCCAGGGCTTTCCGCGGGCCGTGCGGCCGGAAACGCTGATATCCAAGAGCATCGACGAGATCCGCGCCTTCCTCGATGCGCACAAGGAAGGCGTCATCATGAAGCCGTTGCAGGGCTCCGGCGGCAAGAATGTCTTCAAGATCGGCTCGCCGGACGAGGCGAACCTCAACCAGATTTTCGAGGCGGTGAGCGGGGAGGGCTACCTGATCGCCCAGAACTACCTGCCGGCGGCGACGGAAGGCGATATCCGGCTCTTCCTGATGAACGGCCGCCCGCTGGAGCGCGACGGCAAATATGCCGCGATCCGCCGCGTGCCGGCAAAGGGCGAAGTGCGCTCGAACATCCACGCCAGCGGCACGGCCGAGGCCGTCGAGATCACGCCGGAAATCCTCGCCATCGCCGAGATGGTGCGGCCGAAGCTCGTCGAGGACGGCATGTTCCTCGTCGGCCTCGATATCGTCGGCGACAAGATCCTCGAGATCAACGTCTTCACGCCGGGCGGGCTGAGCACGATGTTCGATCTCTACGACGCCGATTTCTCCGACAGCGTCATCGCGGCGCTGGAAGACAAGGTCTCCCAGCGGGATGCCTATGCCGGCGTGATCGCCAACAGGACGCTCGCCACCTTGTAGGAAAGTCAGATCGGCTTGCTGTTTGCCGCCGTCTTGGCCGATTTCGCCTTGGCGGCGGCCTTGGCGGCCAGCGGCTTTTCGGCCGCGGCCTCCGCCTTCTTCTTCGGCTTGGCCGTTTCGGCCTTCTTCGCTTGCGCCTTCGTGGAGATTTCGATCAGCGGCTTCTTCGCTGCTTTCGTTTCCGGTGCAAGCGCCACCTGCTCGAATTCGTCACGCTCGCGCGCTGCCTGCTCCCAGTGCTCGCCGTCATGACCGTGCGGCCGGCCGGCTTCCTCCCAGATCGAATAGGCCCTTTTGCTGATCCATTCCCGTCGCGCATCCGTCATCGTCGATCCCCATTGAAGAGTGAACTGATGCCATGCCGATTGCTGCGCACAGGAACCGGACACGGAACTCGCCGGACGACCGGAAAAGGCCGGCAGTCCAGATATTTGGCGCACCTTGCGCTCCGGGCGAGACCCTCGTCGGAGCCAAGTCTGCTTCAAACGATTCGCACCGTTAGAATGCGCCCAAAGAAACGGGGCTTCAAGGCAAGCCGCGTGCGACAGCTTGGCCATTTCGGCATGGCTTGAGAAAATTCATCCTTCCCGCGTGGCAAATCGGCGTGATTTTGGAAAAGTTTCATGCTTGCGGGTGGACAGTGCCGATCCCGCCAACGTATTGTCCGAATGAAAGAATCTTCAGAACGGACGACGGCAACGAGAGGCAGGGCGTTTGATAGCATCGAGGCAACAGGATCGGCCGTTTTGTCGGGCTTTCCGCCTTCTTTGCACTGCGCTGACCTGTCTTTTGCTGTTGATGACGACGCTCTCGGTGCCTTCGGTCACCACGGCCACGTCGAAAGTGCTTCGCTACAGCACGCAGAAGACTGCGGGATATCCATCGGCGCCTGCCGACATGGAAGTCCGCAAGCGTGTCGTCGCGGGCAAGGTGACGCCGCTCCACAGTGACGGAAGCGATCTTGCCTGCCTGCTGGCGACAGCAGATGGCCTTCCCCGCCAGACAGGCATCGCGACGGCCATGGTTCCGCCTTGCCTTTCAGGCAATGGCCGCATCGATACCCGCGGGGCGCGTGCCCCTCCGTTGAGTTTCGCCTGACGACCGCCCCGATCCCCGTCGATCGCGCGCGGTCTTCCCGATGCCGCCGGCGCGCCGGCGTGAGAGAAGCCCTGACGTTCGAAAGCGATCGATCAAACGATGACAGGTGAAACTATTCTGGTCCTGCTGGTCTGCCTTCCCTTCGCGGGAAGCCTGGCTGCGATCATCCTGCTGCGCACGGATTCCCGCGTCCTGGCCGCGCGCATGTCCGGCCTCGTGGCCTTTGCCGCCCTTCTCATGACCGCCGCGCTCTATCCCGCGGTGCGCACCGGCGGCAAGGTTCGGCTGGATCTCGAATGGCTGCCCCAGCTCGGCCTGAATTTCACCCTGCGCATGGACGGCTTCGCCTGGCTGTTCACCATGCTGATCACCGGCATCGGTTTCCTCGTCGTGCTGTACGCACGCTACTACATGTCCGAGGAAGATCCGGTTCCGCGCTTCTTCTCGTTCCTGCTCGCCTTCATGGGCTCGATGCTCGGCATCGTGCTGTCGGGCAACATCATCCTGCTCTCGGTGTTCTGGGAATTGACGAGCATCTTCTCGTTCTTGCTGATCAGCTACTGGCACAACAATGCGGCAGCCCGTGACGGCGCGCGCATGGCGCTGACGATCACCGGAATCGGCGGCTTCTGCCTGCTCGCCGGCCTTCTCGTGCTCGGCCACATCGTCGGCAGCTACGATCTCGACGTCGTGCTGGCATCCGGCGACATGATCAAGGCGCATCCGCTATACCTGACGGCGCTGGTGCTGATCCTGATCGGCGCGCTGACGAAGAGCGCGCAGGTGCCGTTCCACTTCTGGCTGCCGAACGCCATGGCCGCGCCGACGCCGGTCTCGGCCTACCTGCATTCCGCCACCATGGTGAAGGCCGGCGTCTTCCTGCTTGTGCGCTTCTGGCCGGCGCTTTCCGGCACCTATGAATGGTTCATGCTGGTCGGCATAGCCGGCATCAGCACGCTGCTTCTCGGCGCCTACTTCGCCATGTTCCAGCAGGACCTGAAGGGGCTGCTCGCCTATTCGACGATCAGCCATCTCGGCCTCATCACGACGCTGCTCAGCCTCGGCAGCCCGGTCGCCGCCGTCGCGGCGATCTTCCACATGATGAACCACGCCACCTTCAAGGCCTCGCTGTTCATGGCCGCCGGCATCATCGACCACGAGACCGGCACGCGCGACATGCGACGATTGAGCGGGCTCTTCAAATACCTGCCGATAACCGGCACGCTCGCCATGGTGGCGAGCGCGGCCATGGCCGGCGTGCCATTGCTCAACGGCTTCATCTCCAAGGAGATGTTCTTCGCCGAGGCGGTCGAGACGCATGCCGATTCCGTGCTCGACCGGGCGCTGCCCTATATCGCGACGCTCGCCGGCGCCTTCTCCGTCGCCTATTCGATCCGCTTCATCCACATGGTCTTCTTCGGTCCCGAACCGACCGACCTGCCGAAGCCGAAGCCGCACGAACCGCCACACTGGATGCGCTTTCCCATCGAGTTCCTCGTGCTCGCCTGCCTCGTCGTCGGCATCATCCCGAGCCTGTCGATCGGCCCGTTCCTGCATTCGGCGGTGGTCTCGGTGCTCGGCGACCGCACGCCCGAATACAGCCTTGCCGTCTGGCACGGCATCAACACGCCGCTCATCATGAGCCTGATCGCGCTGATAGGCGGAGCGGCGCTCTATGCCGTGCTGAAGGACTACCTCGCCAAATGCGACGACGGCCCGCCGATCTTCCGGCATCTTGCCGGCCAGCGCATCTTCGAGCGCGTGCTGGTCACGGTGTCCTGGAAATGGGCACGCTGGCTGGAAAGCCGTTTCGGCACCCGCAATCTCCAGCCGCAACTGCGCCTCGTCGCGGCCGCCGGCCTCCTTGCCGGCGTCGTGCCGCTCTACATGGCGGGCTTCGCACCGACACCGCTCGCCTTCGGCGAGGTCGATCCGATCTTCGCCGCCGTGTGGTGCATCGGCGCCTTCTGCGCGCTCGGCGCGGCCTATCAGGCGAAATACCATCGCCTTGCCGCGCTCGTCCTGCTCGGCGGCGCCGGCATCACGACCTGCATCACCTTCGTCTGGCTGTCGGCACCGGACCTTGCCATCACGCAGCTCGTCGTGGAGATCGTCACGACGGTCCTTCTGCTGCTCGGCCTGCGCTGGCTGCCGAAGCGCTCGGAGAAGGTCGATAATTCGGTGACGCTCGCCGCGCGCAGCCGCCGTTTCCGCGATTTCCTGCTCGCCGTCTCCTGCGGCTTCGGCATGTTCGTCTTCTCCTACGCGATCATGAAGCAGCCTGTGCCGGACGCGATCGCCAGCTATTTCCTGGAGAAGGCCTATACGGAAGGCGGCGGCCGCAACGTCGTCAACGTCATCCTCGTCGACTTCCGCGGCTTCGACACGATGGGCGAGATCGCGGTCCTGGCCATCGTGGCGCTGACGGTGTTCGCGCTGCTCCGCCGTTTCCGCCCGGCGCCCGACAGCATCGAGAAGCCGGAGCAGCAGCGCATCCAGGCGGCCTACGACGCCGAACGTCCCGAGCGTTCGGCGGGCGATACGGTGCGCGACTACCTGCTCGTGCCCTCGGTCATCATGCAGTGGATGTTCCCGGTCATCATCACCTTCGCGATCTATCTCTTCCTGCGCGGGCATGACCTGCCGGGCGGCGGCTTTGCCGGCGGCATCACCATGGCGATCGCCTTCCTGCTGCAATATCTCGGCGGCGGCGTGCGCTGGGCCGAAGACCGTATCCGCATCCTGCCGCTGCGCTGGATGGGCTTCGGCCTTCTGATGGCGGTCGCCACAGGCATCGGGGCGTGGCTGTTCGGCTATCCGTTCCTGACGACCCATTCGCAATACATAGAGGTGCCGTTGATCGGCAAGGTGCCGGCGGCAACGGCCCTGTTGTTCGATCTCGGCGTGTTCTCGCTCGTCGTGGGCGCGACCGTGCTGATCCTCATCGCACTCGCCCACCAATCCATCCGCACGCATCGGGTCCGCAATCTCGAAGCCCCCAAGGCGGAGGAAGCCTGATGGAACTCGTTCTTTCGATCGGTATCGGCATCATGACAGGGTCCGGCGTCTGGCTAATCCTGCGCCCGCGCACCTATCAGGTCATCATCGGCCTTTCCCTGCTTTCCTATGCGGTCAACCTCTTCATCTTCGGCGTCGGCGGCGTGAAGTCCAATGCCGCGCCGCTGCTGGAGGAGGGCGTGGACATCTCGACGATGACCGATCCCGTGCCGCATGCACTTGTGCTCACCGCCATCGTCATCGGCTTCGCCACCACGGCGCTGTTCCTCGTGGTCCTGCTCGCCGCGCGCGGCCTGACCGGCACGGACCATGTCGACGGCAGGGAGCAGCCGAAATGAGCGGCTGGCAGCAACACCTCATCATCGCGCCGATCATCGTCCCGCTTGTCGCGGGCGCGCTGCTCCTGTTCTTCGACGAGCGCCAGCGCGTCGTGAAGGCCATGATCAGCGTCGTCTCATGCCTGGCGCTCGCCGCGCTCGCCATCAGCCTGCTGCGGCTGGCGAGCAACGGCGCGGGCAGTTTCGAGGGCGTCTACATGCTCGGCAACTGGCCGGCGCCCTTCGGCATCGTGCTGGTAGTCGACCGCCTGTCGGCCCTGATGCTCGTACTGGCCTCGATCCTCGCCATCCCGACGCTCGTCTATTCGCTCGCCCGCTGGCATACGGCCGGCGCGCATTTCCACTCGTTGTTCCAGTTCCTGCTGATGGGGCTGAACGGCGCGTTCCTGACCGGCGATCTCTTCAACCTCTTCGTTTTCTTCGAGGTGATGCTCGCCGCGTCCTACGGTCTCCTGATGCACGGCTCCGGCTCGATGCGCGTCAAGGCCGGCATGCACTACATCGCCGTCAACCTCGCCGCCGCGCTCTGCTTCCTCATCGGCGTCAGCGCGATCTACGGTTCGGCGGGCACGCTCAACATGGCCGACCTTGCCTTGCGCATCGGCGAGATCGAGGGCCAGCGGCGCATGCTGCTGGAGGCGGGCGCCGGCATTCTCGGCGTGGTCTTCCTCATCAAGGCCGGCATGTGGCCGCTGAACTTCTGGCTGCCAGGCGCCTACAGCGCCGCGACGGCGCCGGTCGCAGGCATCTTCGCCATCATGAGCAAGGTCGGCATCTACGTCCTCCTGCGGCTGTCGCTGCTGGTCTTCGGGCAGGGAGAATCCGCCGGCCTCGGGCTCAACGTGCTGCTCTACGGCGGCATGGCGACCATCGCC
Organism: Shinella zoogloeoides; assembly: GCF_030733845.1. Taxonomy (NCBI): domain Bacteria; kingdom Pseudomonadati; phylum Pseudomonadota; class Alphaproteobacteria; order Hyphomicrobiales; family Rhizobiaceae; genus Shinella; species Shinella zoogloeoides. The sequence continues at coordinate 121,389 of NZ_CP132312.1, read as the reverse complement.
TTCGGCACGATCGGCGTGCTCGCCTCCCAGGCGCTCGGCCGGCTCGCGAGCTATTCCGTGCTCGTCTCCTCCGGCACGCTTCTCGCCGTGCTCGGCCTCAACAACGGCGTGGTCACGGCTGGCGCGCTCTTCTACATGGTCAGCTCGACGCTGACGATCGGCGCGTTCTTCCTGCTCATCGAACTCGTCGAGCGCGGCCAGGACGCCGGCGCCTCGGTTCTCGCCGTGACGATGGAAGCCTATGGCGATGCGGACGAGGAAGAGGAGGAGGTCGAGATCGGCGTCACCATGCCGGGCACGATCGCCGTACTCGGCATCTGCTTTGCCGCCTGCGGCATCCTCCTGTCCGGCCTGCCGCCGCTGTCCGGCTTCGTCGCCAAGTTCGCCATGCTGACCGGCATGATCGGCGCTGGTGTTGAGGGCGAAGGGCCGATTGCCGCGTCCGTCTGGCTGGTCGTCGGCCTGCTCATCCTCTCGGGGCTCGCGGCCCTCATCTCCATGACCCGCGCCGGCATCCGCACCTTCTGGGCCTCGATGGAAGGCACGGTGCCCCGCGTCCTCGTCATGGAAATGGCGCCCGTCATGCTGCTGATCGCGCTGACGCTGACGCTGACCGTCAAGGCCGGCCCCGCGATGAGCTACATGGAAGAAACCGTGCGCAACCTGCAGCAGCCGGCATCCTACATCGATGCGGTGGTCAATGCCCGCCGCGCCGGGGTGTCCGAACCAAGCGGGCCCGATGGCGGGGGAGGGATCTGACATGCTGCCCTATCCGCTGCTCAGTGCCTCGCTCGTCCTCATGTGGCTCGCCCTCAACGGCTTCACGCTGGGGCACCTCATCCTCGGCTGCATCGTCTCCGTCTTCGCTTCCTGGGGCATGGCCTCGCTGAGACCGGCTAAGCCGCGCCTGCCGAAATGGTACCTGCTGCCGAAGCTCGTCGGCATCGTGCTTTACGATATCGTGCGCTCGAACATCGCCGTCGCCTCGATCCTGATCGCGGGGCGCCGGAAGCGGTTCCAATCCGGTTTCATGACCGTGCCGCTCGACCTCGAAAACCCGACGGCGCTCGCCGTGCTCGCCGTCATCGTGACGAGCACGCCGGGAACCGCCTGGCTCGAATACAACTCGTTGAACCGGACGGTGCTGATCCATGTGCTCGACCTCGTCGACGAAACGGAGTGGCGCACGCTGATCAAGGGACGCTACGAGGCGCTGCTGATGGAGATATTCGAATGAGCCAAACCATCCTCGTCTGGTCCATCACCTTCGCTCAGGTCTGCCTGGTGCTCGCCATGGCGCTGGCGGCGCTGCGCATGTCCCGCGGGCCGCGCGCACAGGACCGCGTCCTCGCGCTCGATACGCTCTACGTGAACTCGATGCTGCTTCTCCTGGTGTTTGGCATCCGCACCGGTAAGGTCATCTATTTCGAGGCCGCGCTGGTCATCGGCATGCTCGGCTTCGTCGCGACTGTCGCACTCGCCAAATTCCTTATGCGCGGGGAGGTGATCGAATGAGCACGATCGAACATGCCGGCGACCTGCCCGCCTGGGCCGCGTTCCTCGTCTCCTTCTTCCTCGTCGTCGGCGCAGGGCTGACGCTCATCGGTACGATCGGCTTCTCGCGCCTGCCAACCTTCTACGAGCGCATCCATGCGCCGACGCTCGGATCGAGCTGGGGCGTGGGCGGCATCGTCATGGCTTCGATGATCTTCTTCACGGTGCTCGCCACGCGTCCCGTCGTGCATGAAATCCTCATCGGCATCTTCGTGACCGTCACCACCCCCGTCACGCTCATGCTGCTTGCCCGCGCCGCCTTGCATCGGGACCGGGCCGAGAGCAATCCGGACGTGCCCGCCGAGGCTCCGGTTGAGCCCGACGCGGCAGAAGGTCAGCCCGCCGCCGGCGAGTGATTGCAAGCGCCGCCAGCCGCCAAATTTCACCAAAGTTTTTTTGGCGTTTCCTGTCTCGGCCAAATGGCCTGCCGCCGGCGGTTTGCCACGCCCGCCGGGCAGGAAACAAAGTGATTTGAAACGGGATCGTGAAGAGGAATTTCCGGCCGTCCAAAGACATTGTTAACCTTCATTTCCTAACCATCTACGCATCCCTATCGGCAATGATCGTCGAGTTTTCAGTTCATGCGTATTTCCAGAACAAACTTCTATCCCATCCTCGAGACCGAAGGGGAGAACGACGAGCAATCGTTGCAATACTCCTATGAAAACAACACCCTGCCGGAGGAGGTTCCCGAGGCAGACGATTGGCATGCCGCCCATGAGCCGGTCGCCAACGACGAAGACTATCGCCCGCGGTTCCGCTCGCCGGCGCTGCGCGGCTACGACCCCGGCCAATATACCGACGGAAGCTGGGAGAGCCATTTCTACATGGCGCCGAATGTCCGCTTCACACGTACCCCGGACAAGGTCGCCGCGAAGATCGAGGAGGCCGCTGCCGAAGAGGTCCTGACGATCGAGCCCGCCGTCACCGAGCCCGATCCGGTGCAGCCTGTCCAGACCGCATCGCCGCAGACCACTCCGGCCCAGCCGTCGCAGTTCTCCCAGACGGAACTACTGCAGCGCCTGCGCGACGCCCTCGAGGACCGCCGCCGCCGCGACCAGCCGGTCGCCACGCCCCCTGTCGATCCGGTCCCGCAATTCGTCCAGTCCGTCGTTGCCGCCGCCAGGAACACGGTTCCGGCCGATGCCGCCGTCGTGTTCAAGCCGGCCACTCCGGTCCAGGCGCCCGTCGCCGCGCCGGAACCGGCCGTGGCGCAGGTCGTCCCCGCCGTCCGGCCGGCCGTAAAGGCCGATATCCGCGAGGCGATCAGCCGCTTCGCCCACCTTTCCGACCACGCCTTCTTCGAGACGCTGGCCCCGGCGGTGGAGATCGCCGACGTGCCGGTAAAGCCGGTCGTCACCGTCGTGCGCATGCCCGCCCCGACGCCGGTTCCCGCACCAGTGGTCGTCGCGACCCGCCCGCCCGTGGAAGAAAGACGCGTGGACCCGGCATCTATCGCGTCGCACTTCCGCGTCGTCGAATGCCGCCCGGCCCTGACCCGTCCGGCAGCCGTCGAGACGTTTGCGGCCATTCCCGAGATCAAGGCCGAGCCGGTCGCCGCCATCGCGACGCCGGTTGTCGAAGCCGTCGCGGAGCCCGTTTCGGCCGTCATCGAGATCAAGCCCGCGGCGGTGGCCATCACCCCGGCCGCCGTCGTGGAGCCGGTACGTGAGACGCCGTCGTCGGTGCTGTCGCGCGCCCGGCCGTTCCAGGTCACCATGGCGACGCCCGCTGGCGACACCTACGAATATCCGCCGCGCGAACTGCTGCAGGAGCCGCCGCGCACCGTCGGCTTCGTGCTGACGCAGGAACAGCTCGAACAGAATGCCGGCCTGCTGGAAAGCGTGCTGGAAGATTTCGGCGTGCGCGGCGAGATCATCCACGTTCGCCCCGGCCCGGTCGTCACGCTCTACGAATTCGAGCCGGCGCCCGGCGTCAAATCCTCGCGCGTCATCGGCCTTGCCGACGATATCGCCCGCTCCATGTCGGCACTTTCCGCCCGCGTCGCGGTCGTGCCCGGCCGCAACGTCATCGGCATCGAGCTGCCGAACACGACCCGCGAAACCGTCTATTTCCGCGAGATGATCGACTCGCCCGATTTCGCCAAGACCGGCTTCAAGCTGCCGATCTGCCTTGGCAAGACCATCGGCGGCGAGCCCGTCATCGCCGAGCTCGCCAAGATGCCGCACCTGCTTGTCGCCGGCACCACCGGTTCGGGCAAGTCCGTTGCCATCAACACCATGATCCTGTCGCTGCTCTACCGGTTCCGCCCGGAAGAATGCCGCCTGATCATGGTCGATCCGAAAATGCTGGAACTGTCGATCTATGACGGCATCCCGCACCTCCTGACCCCTGTCGTCACCGATCCCAAAAAGGCCGTCATGGCGCTGAAATGGGCGGTGCGCGAGATGGAGGACCGCTACAGGAAGATGTCCCGCCTCGGCGTGCGCAACATCGACGGCTACAACAACCGCGTCGCCCTCGCACGCGACAAGGGCGAGACGATCGCGATCAGCGTGCAGACCGGCTTCGACAAGGGAACCGGCGAGGCGATCAACGAGGAGCAGGAACTCTCCCTCGAGCCGATGCCCTATATCGTCGTCATCGTCGACGAGATGGCCGACCTGATGATGGTCGCCGGCAAGGAGATCGAAGGCGCGATCCAGCGGCTCGCCCAGATGGCCCGCGCCGCCGGCATCCACCTCATCATGGCGACGCAGCGTCCCTCGGTCGATGTCATCACCGGCACGATCAAGGCGAACTTCCCGACCCGCATCTCCTTCCAGGTGACGTCGAAGATCGACAGCCGCACCATCCTCGGCGAACAGGGGGCAGAACAGCTGCTCGGCCAGGGCGACATGCTGCACATGGCCGGCGGCGGACGCATCTCCCGCGTCCACGGCCCCTTCGTCTCCGACGAGGAAGTGGAAAAGGTCGTGCTGCACCTCAAGGCGCAGGGCCGTCCGGAATATCTGGAGACGGTCACCGCCGACGAGGAGGAGGAAGAGGACGAGAAGCCGGCGGCCGGCGGTGCGGTGTTCGACAAGGGCGACATCGCGGCCGAGGACGGCGACGACCTCTACGAAAAGGCCGTCAAGGTCGTCATGCGCGATCGCAAGTGCTCGACCTCCTATATCCAGCGGCGCCTGGCCGTCGGTTACAACCGTGCCGCGTCCCTGGTCGAGCGCATGGAGAAGGAAGGGCTCGTCGGCCCCGCCAACCATGTCGGCAAGCGCGAGATCATCACCGGCGAGCGCAGCAGCTTCCCCGCTCCGGAAACCGGCGACGAGGACTAAGGTTTTCCCACCGGCGATTGCCCGCGCGCCGGGCAATTGTCCTACTTATTTGAAATGGATGGATTTTCCGGATCCGGCCCGCACCCGCGGGCCGGATTTTTACCATGTCCACGGGAAATTTATTTCCGCCGCTCCATTTAATCGATTTGGCTCGCGACCGGGTCTTTGAGTGCTGTTGCATATGGCGGGCGATGCGTGAATAGTGCCTGCGACCCCGTGAGAAACTGCTTTCAAAGGAGGATAGGAATGGCATTGATCACCATGCGGCAATTGCTCGATCACGCAGCGGAGAACGACTACGCACTGCCGGCATTCAATGTGAACAACCTGGAGTATGTCCAGGCGGTCATGCGTGCGGCGGACGCGACGGACTCCCCGGTGATCCTGCAGGCGAGCCGCGGTGCGCGCTCCTATGCGGGCGATGCGTTCCTGCGCCACCTCATCCTCGGCGCCGCTGAAGAATATCCGCACATCCCGGTCTGCCTGCATCTCGATCATGGCGACCAGCCGTCCACCTGCATCTCCGCCATCACCAACGGCTTCACCTCCGTCATGATGGACGGCTCGCTGCTCGCCGACGGAAAGACCGTCGCCAGCTACGACTACAATGTCGACGTGACGGCGGAAGTCGTGAAGATCGCCCATGCGGCCGGCGTCTCGGTCGAAGGCGAGCTTGGATGTCTCGGCAACCTCGAAACCGGTGCCGGCGACAAGGAAGACGGCCATGGCTTCGAGGGCAAGCTTTCGCGTGAAGAGCTGCTGACAGATCCGGACCAGGCGCTGGACTTCGTCTCAAGGACAGGCGTCGACGCGCTCGCCGTCGCCATCGGCACCAGCCACGGCGCCTACAAGTTCACCCGCGCGCCGGATGGCGACATCCTGTCGATCGAGACGATCGCCAACATCAACAGGAAGCTGCCGAACACGCACCTCGTCATGCACGGCTCCTCCTCGGTGCCGCAGGACCTGCAGGACCTCTTCACCGCCTATGGCGGCGAGATGAAGCAGACCTGGGGCGTCCCGGTCGCCGAAATCCAGAAGGCGATCCCGCTCGGCGTTCGCAAGGTCAACATCGACACGGACCTGCGCCTCGCCATGACCGGCACGATCCGCAAAAACTTCAAGGAAAAGCCGGACAATTTCGATCCGCGCACCTACCTGAAGCCGGCAACCGCCCGCATGACGGAAGTCTGCAGGGAGCGCTTCGAAGCCTTCCGTACCGCCGGCAAGGCCTCCAGCATCCGCATCAAGCGCCTGCCCGCCATGGCGAAGTTCTACGCCACGAAGTAAGGCCGTTCCTGCATTGCCCGACGCCCTCCCGAGTTGATCGGGAGGGCGTTTTCTTTGCGCGGCTTCGGCGCGGTTCGAACAAAGGCAGGCTTAAAAATTTTATCAGCAAATAGTCCATTCATATCGGATTGTTCGGCGGCGACCCTTGCCGGCCACCCATCCTGCTCTTAAAGATTGCCTATCCCCCAAGGAGCGGAACGTCGTGGCTGCGGCCCGACCGGTGCGAGGACATGATGAGCGTAATGCAGGCCCTGACGATCGCCGAATTGAAGGAACAGGCGCGCCGCCGCGTGCCGAAGATGTTCTTCGAATATGCCGATTCCGGTGCCTGGACCGAGGGGACCTACCGCGCCAACGAGGACGACTTCCACAAGATCAAGCTGCGCCAGCGCGTGCTCGTCGACATGTACAACCGGTCGCTGGCAAGCGAGATGATCGGCGAGACGGTGTCCATGCCCGTCGCCCTGGCGCCGACCGGGTTTACCGGCATGCAGCATTCCGACGGCGAGATGCTCGCCGCGCAGGCGGCGGAAGAGGCGGGCGTTCCCTTCACGCTCTCCACCATGAGCATCTGCTCGATCGAGGACGTGCGCTCCGTGACGACGAAGCCATTCTGGTTCCAGCTCTATGTGATGCAGGACAAGGAATTCGTCCACAACCTCATCGACCGCGCCAAGGCCGCCGGCTGCTCGGCGCTCGTCCTGACGCTCGACCTGCAGATCCTCGGCCAGCGCCACAAGGACCTGCGAAACGGCCTTTCGGCTCCGCCGCGCTTCACGCCGAAACATCTCTGGCAGATGGCGACAAGACCGTTCTGGTGCCTCGACATGCTCGGCACCAAGCGCCACACCTTCGGCAACATCGTCGGCCATGCCAAGGGCGTGACGGACCTCTCCTCGCTCTCCTCCTGGACCTCGGAGCAGTTCGACCCGCAGCTGTCCTGGAAGGACATCGAGTGGATCCGCGATCGCTGGGGCGGCAAGCTGATCCTCAAGGGCATCCTCGACGAGGAGGACGCGCGCATGTCGCTCGACAGCGGCGCGGATGCGATCATCGTCTCCAATCACGGCGGCCGCCAGCTCGACGGCGCTGCTTCCTCGATCAGCATGCTGCCGCGCATCGTCGATGCCGTCGGCGACCGGATGGAGGTCCATCTCGACGGCGGCATCCGCTCCGGCCAGGACGTGCTGAAGGCGCTCTGCTACGGCGCCAAGGGCACCTATATCGGCCGCCCCTTCCTCTACGGCCTCGGCGCCGGCGGCAAGGCGGGCGTGCGCCGCGCGCTCGAAATCATCCGCAAGGAACTCGACATCACCATGGCGCTATGCGGCGAACGCGATGTGAAGAACCTGTCACGCAACAACCTCCACAAGGATTGATACTGGCGAGACGAGTTGCTTTATGCGACAATAGGCCATGGACGAACGCAACGACATCTCCAAGGACCTCGACCGCCGCATCGATGCGCTTGCGGCGCGGTCATCCTTGACCCGCAGCCAGATCATCGAGGACGCACTCGCGCATGGCCGCTCGCTCGCATGGCAGGAGCGATGGATCGCGGGCGTGGAGGCCGGCCTTGCGGATGCCGAGCGCGGCGACTTCGCCTCCGAGGAGGAGATCGCTCTCGTTCTCAACAAGCATACACGTCGCTGATCGGGCATGTTGCAGGTCGTCTGGACCCGGCGCTATCTCCAAGAGCTCGAAGCAATTGCCGACTACATAGCGGAGCGAAATCCCGTTGCGGCCGCAAAGGTCGCAACCATGATCCATACGCGGACCGGGCGTTTCCTCTCGGACAATCCCTTTATCGGCCGGGTCGGAGAGATCGCGGGAACGCGGGAGCTTGTCGTCCCCGGCACGCCTTACATCGTAGCCTATAGGGTGCTCGAAACGCGGGTCGAAGTCCTCTTCGTACAGCACGGCGCGCGCGAATGGCCAGAAACTTTCTGAGCCTCAGACGACTTCGCCGTAAAGCATGCGCTCCAGCGCAGTCACTTCGTTGGCAAAACGACGGTATTCGGCGCGTTTGAGGGCGAGGAAGACGTGGTGCAGGCGCTCGCCGAGGGCGCCCTTCAGGAAGGGCGAGCGGGCCGCCGTCTCTATGGCGCTCTTCCAGTCCGGCGGCAGCTCGTCGCCCGCCGATTCGGCATAGGCGGTCGTTTCCGGGCCAGGATTGGCCTTTGCGAGAATACCCTTGCGCATGCCGGCAAGGACGGTCGCTCCGACGAGATAGGGATTGGAATCGATCCCGGCGGCGCGCTGCTCCAGGTGGCGGCCCGCCGGGGAGCCTGCTGGAATGCGCACGGCGACGCTGCGGTTGTTGGTGCCCCAGGTCGGTGTCGTCGGCGCATAGCTCTGGGCGGAAAAGCGCCGCCAGGAATTGAAGTGCGGCGCGAAGACGAGCATGGACTCCTGCATCGTCTCCAACAGGCCGGCGACCGCGTGTTTCAGGAGCGGCGAGAGGGCCTCGTTTCGATCGGCGAAGCGGTTGTTGCCCTCGGCATCGGCAAGGCTCGCATGGACATGCATGCCGGAGCCGGCGCGACCGGCGAAGGGTTTTGCCATGAAGCAGGCCATCATGCCATGGCGCACGGCTAGAGCGCGCAGGAGGCGCTTCAGCATCACGAGGTCGTCTGCCGCCCGCAAGGCGCTTCCATGACGGAGCGTCAGCTCGAACTGGCCCTGGGCATATTCCGAGATCATGGTTTCGACCGGCAGGCCCTGTGCCTCGGCACCGCGGTAAACGGCATCGATGAAGGGCTCCAGCCGATCGAGCTCGGCAACACCGTAGACCTGGATGCCGTCCGGCCGTTCGCCGGAAAGCGGCAGGCGCAACGGCTGGAAATTGCCGTCCGCGGCGCGCTCCCTGTCGAGCAGGTAGAATTCCAGCTCATAGGCGAGCACCGGGTGAAAGCCGTCGGCTTCGAGCCGCGTTACCTGGCGGGCGAGCGCATGGCGCGGATCGGCCGCCATCGGCGTGCCGTCCAACTCGAAAAGGGCAAGCCGGACTTCGCCACGCGGCGGGTTGGTCCAGGGCAGGGGCACCAGCGAGCCGGCAATCGGCCAGGCGCGACGATCGGCATCGCCATCCGCCCAGACGAGGCCGGTTTCCTCTACATCCTCGCCGGTGACATCAAGGCCGAGGATGGAGCCGGGCAGGTGCCGGCCGGAGCGGAAGATCGGCAGCAATTCGTGCCGCCGAATGATTTTTCCGCGCGCGATGCCGTTGAGGTCGATCAGGACGAGATCGAACGCGGTGATTTCCGGATGGGCCGCGAGGAACGCTTCCGCCTCCGCGATGTCGGCGGCTTCCGGAGGGCGGGCGGCAAGATCGCGGCTCACGCGGCGGCCCTCCGCTCGACGAGACGTGCCGTGACGGTCGCAAACGCGCTCACCAGGCCATCGGCCTGGCTCTGCGAAAGAGCGGGGCTGACCAGCACCATGTTGTGGAAGGGCGTCAACAGGTAGCCGAGATTGAGCATGGAAAGGTGCAATGCGGCCTCGATCGTGTCCGAGGCGGCGGCACGCGCCTCGGCGGCATTCGTGACCGGCGCGGGCGAGAAAACGACCTCCAGCCGGGCGCCGACGCGCGAAACCGTCCAGTCGAGGCCGGCCGCGGCGATCGCCGCCTTGAAGCCGCTCTCGATACGATCGGCGCGCGCCTGCATCGTGTTGTACGCCTCTTCCGTCATGACCTGCTCCAGGCAGGCGCGCAGGCAGGCGAGTTGCAGCGCGCTGCCCGAAAGCGTCGTGCCGATGCCGGAATGGCCATGGCCGCTCTGCTCGCGGCGAATGACGTGCAGCCTGTCGGAAATCGCCTGCGTCATGCCCCAGACGCTGACGGGAACGCCGCCGCCGATGGGCTTGCCCATGACCATGAGGTCGGGTTCAAGGCCGTGCACCTTCGTATAGCCGCCAAGGCCGGTGGAAATGGTGTGCGTCTCGTCGATGAGGAGAAGCGTCCCAGCGTCGCGCGTCAGACGCCGCAGCGCATCATGGAAGCCGGGCGCGGGCGGGATCATGCCGCAATTGGTCATCACCGGCTCGGCGAGCACGCAGGCGATGTCCTGCGCGGCGAGCGCCTTTTCCAGCGCCGCCTCGTCGTTGAACGGAATGGAGACGGTCAGTTCGCCGAGGTCGCGGACCTGGCCGAGCAGGTTGCGGCGCGAGACGGTCCTGCCGTCGACGAGATCGACCAGCGTGTCGTCCACCGCGCCGTGGTAGCAGCCATCGAAGACCAGCAGTTTCGCACGCCCGGTAACGGCGCGGGCGACGCGGATCGCGAAGCGGTTGGCGTCGCTCGCCGTGGCGCCGAGCTGCCAGCGCGGCAGGCCGAAGCGCTCGACCAGAAGGCGGCCGACTACCTGCGCATCCGAGGACGGCAGCATGGTGGTGAGGCCGCGCGTGCCGGCATTCCTCAGCGCCTCCAGCACCGGTGCCGGGCCGTGGCCGAACATGGCGCCGGTATCGCCGAGGCAGACATCGACGATGCGGTTGCCGTCGATATCGACGAGCTCCGCGCCGCTGGCCTGATCGACGACGAGAGGGAAGGGCGTCGGCCAATCGAGCATCCAGTGCTGCGGCACGCCGTCGAAGAAGCCCGACGTCGTTTCGTCATGCGATGCCGCCGAGCGTGGCCGCCTTGCGCGGAAAATTTCCGCTTCCGCCTCGATGAGCGCGCGGGCGCGCGCCTCCAGCTTCGCCCTCTCCATCCCGTTCTCCAGAAAGCACCCCAGGAAATGTGATCACATACTGGTGGATGTGATTTCAAGTGTCAAACGACAAGATGGCTACAGCGAACCGACGATACGCAACCAGTCGTGCACGGAGGTCGCGGCCTGCTTTTCGAGGGAACCACGGGCGAGGGGGCTTTTGCGGTCCATCTCGCGCACCTCGCTCGGGCTCATGCCGAACTGGTGGCGGAAGGTGCGCGAAAAGGCGGAAATATCGGCAAAACCGCAGGCATAGGCGATCTCGCCGACCGTGCGCTTGCCGTCGTTCGCCAGCATGTCGAAGGCGGCGCGCAGGCGCCGGGTGCGGATGTGGTCCGTGACGCCCCCGATCGGCTCGAAAAGCCTGTAGAGCGAGGCGCGCGACAGGCCGAACACCTTGCACAGATGCTCCGGCCCGAGATCCGGCATGGCGATGTTCTGTTCGATGTAGCGCCGGATTTCCATGATGACGGCGCCGCGCACGGTGGGCGAAGGCTGGCTGCGCACGGCCACCTGCGGGGCGATGAGATCGGTGACGAGGTTGGCGGTGGCGGTGACGATGGCCGGCGCCTCGGCCTGCGTGATATCGGCCATATCCGCGAACAGGGCGCGCATATGGCTGCCGATCAGGCGCGCGATGCTCGTGGAGCCCTTGAGCACGAGACCGTGCAGCGCATCGTTCTGGACCTCGCTGCCGAAAAGCAGGTGGCGGGGCAGGACGAGCGTGAGGTTGCGACAGTGCCGGGTCTCGGAATGCATGGGGCGCGACAGGTCGAAGAGCGAGATGTCGCCGGCCTCCACAGTCATCGCCTCACCGCCCAGCATGCGCAGGTCGCTGCCTTCCAGGGTCAACTGGACGAAGATGAGGTCGAGCCCGCTTCGGGCGATGCGGCCGGGATCGCGGGAGAACGTATAGTTCGTGCCCAGCATGTCGGCGACGAGGAAAAGCGCCGGCCCCATGAAGTAGGTCGAAAGGCCCGCACGGAAATCGCCGAGATGTTCCGGCGTTTCCATCGTCGTGCGAAAGATCGGATCCAGCGTCTCAGCAAAGAGCTGGCTCTTCCGGCGGCAATCCGCGCCGGCTTCGGCAAGGACGGAATGAGAGGGCAGCTTGTCGGCGGAATTCATGGCGGCTCGATACGGTTGCAGGGATGACACTACCTATCAAGCGAGTGGTACGGATGAAGGTTCCCGTAAATTCGGCGTCATGCCGAATGTGCCGCCTTGGCACCGCGTCTCAAACTTTTGGCCACCCGTCTCATATTGTCTACAGGAACATCTATTACAATTGACAGTTTATCCCGGCTGCAACCCCATGGAAAATAATGGGTCTATCCGGACCTGGGCGCTGCGACAAGAACCGCATAGGCGCGCCGATCCAGAACGGGAAAACATATATGGATCAGATTTCATTCGATGACGGAGCGATGGCTTTTGTTGTGCCGCCGTTCGAGTTCCTGGCGGCGCCAGGGTTCGCGCAGGCGCGGGACCGGCTGATCGACGGCAAGCTTGCGCTCTACGAAGGCAATCACCTCTTCAATCGGCTGATCCTGGAGGAAGGGCGGTATCTCTGTTATCTCGCCGCCCTGTCGCTCTACGCCGCGCAGGACACGGCCCAGTCATCCACCTGGCTGACGCTCGGACGGCTTCAGCGGGAGGTGACGGAACTCGGGGTCGCAAGCCGCAACCGCGTCGAGGCCCAGGTTTCCTACCTGCGCAAATACGGTTTTCTCACGCAGCAGCCCCATGCCTCCGATCGTCGCGTGCGCCTGCTCGTCCCTAGCGATGCGCTTCTGGCGCGCGACGCGGGCATTCTCGGCCTCCTCGTGAGCGGGCTTTCGGAATTCGGCCTGTCCCCGGTGAAGGCGCACAAGGGACCGCTGAGCCCCGGCCTGCACCGCGGGATGCGCGGGGCGACATTGCCACGCCTGCCGGGCCTCAGCCGGATCATCCGCCGGCACCTGCCGCTCGCGCCGTTCTTCGCCCATGATTGCGGCTACATGATCCTTCTGCTCCTGCTGCGCGGCGCGCGCGAAAGCGGCAACAACACGATCGCCACCGGGTACCAGCGCCTCGCCATGCAGACGGGCGTCTCGCGCACCCATGTCCGCCGCATCGTCGAGGCGGCGCGCGATGCCGGTCTTGTGACGACGGCAGCGCGCGGCGGCCACGACATAGGGCTGACACCCGCCATGTGGCATGCGGCGGATCGCTGGTTCGCCGATCAGTTCGCGCTGACGGACCTGCTCCTGCGCGAGGCGCTGGCGCATGCCAAGCCGGAAGGGCCCGCAACCTAACGCGCGGCGGCGGCGAGCAGGATCGCCAGTCCGATATGGGTGAGGTGGTGCAGCGTCTGGTCCGCACCGAAAAGCCACCAGAAACCGGCCTGACGCGGCGTGACCTTCGCGCGTCTTGCCGCAAGGCTCTTCAGCCGGTCGATCGCGCCGTGCACGACGGCATCGGCGAGACCGAGCCAGGCGAGGGGCGGATAGACGGAGAGGAAGAGCGCGGCGGTTAATGCGCCGTGCACGCCCGCATGGGCGGCAAGGGGCAGGAACCAGCCCGCCGGCCGGTCCTTGCCCGCCGCCATCCAGTCCGTCTGGAGGAGGAAATCCGCAAGGAAATGTTTCGCCAGGAACGCCGCCGAGGCGGCGGCGATCCATAGGGTCGGGATTTGGTCCGGTATGTCGATCATTCCGTCCGCCCTGCGGCAGCCGGCGCTAGCGGCCGTCTGCCTCGATGATGCCCCTGGTGAGGCTGCCCGTCGCCGGATAGAGCGGGATCAGGCACGCCTGCAGCGCATGATAGATGTCGCCCTTGCCGGCGAACAGGGTGTAGCTCGGCACGAGATCTTCCGTCAGTTCCTCATGCCAGCCGCCACGATCCTGATCGAGGAAATGGCGGGCGAGCGTGTCCCAGATCCTGCGATACCAGGACTCGTGGAAATCGCTCGGCAGGTGCTCGCACAGGAAGGCGGCGGCGCCGGCGCCTTCGGCCATCGGCCACCACAGCTTGTTGCGCTTGGCCGGCTCGTCGCTCCAGTCGAGCGTATAGAAGAAGCCGCCCTTCTCCTTGTCCCAGCCGAGCGCGATCGACTGCGCGAAGAGCGCCTTGGCGGCTTCCGGCATCCAGGCGTGCTTGCGGTCGCCAAGCGCGTGGAGTTGAAGGATGAGGCGGGCCCATTCCAGCCAGTGGCCGGGCGTGGTGCCGGACGGGCGGAACATCTCGTTGCCGCGATAGTCCTTGTCGAGCACCCAGTTCTCGTCGAAGTGCTCGGGCACGCGGAAGCCGTTTTCGCCGGCGCGACGGCGGATGACGAGGTCGGCGATGCTCTCCGCCTTGTCGAGATAGCTCTTGTCGCCCGTCGCCTCGAAGGCAGCCATCAGCGCTTCGGTCAGGTGCATGTTGGAATTCTGGCCGCGATAGCCGGGGATCGGCGACCAGTCCGCCTCGAATTCCTCGGCAATCGCGCCGTGTTCGTTTTCCCAGAAGCGCTCTTGCAGGATATCGGTGACGTCGGCGATCATGCGATCGGCATCGGGATGGCCGGCGACCTTGGCGCTGGAGGCAGCGAGCAGCACGAAAGCGTGTCCGTAGCCCTGTTTGCTGGCGTCGAGCAGGCCGGCATTATCCAGCGACCAGTGATAGCCGCCGCGCTCGTGGTCCCGGTGCTTTTCCCAGAGATACTTCATGCCGTGGTCGACGATGTCGTCTGAACCGGGGCGGCCGAGCAGGCTGCCGATCGAAAAGCAATGCACCATGCGCGCGGTGGAGTGGATGCCGCGCACCGGATTGCCGGGATTGAGCGGCCGGCCTTCCGCGTCGAGTTCGTGGAAGCCGCCAAGCGGATTGAAAGCCCGGTTCTGGAAGAAATCGAACAGGCGGTTCGCTTCCCGCCACAGCCATTGACGGTGGTAGTCGCGCTTGCGCCAAGCCGTACCGAGATGTCCCGTTGCGCCCATGATGCGTTCTCCTTTTTGATCGGTCCGCATTGTCTTGTCCGGTGCCGGGCTGGCCGGAGCGCGGGAGAATTTACCGTGGCGTGGTATCGCGCACGGCCCGCAACGCTCGCAATGACGGCTGACCTCGACAGGTGGGGAGGGATTTATGGCTCAGAAAGACAGGCGCCGCAACCCGCGAGCGGCGGACAGCACAAACCGCGGCCGGGCCGTTGGCCTTGGTGACACCAGCTCGAAACGGGCGTTTACGATTGCGGCGAAATTGAGAAAAAATACCCTACCAATCTTATAGGGATAATATATAACTCATCGCAGAGAACGGGCGGACATGACGTTCCGCCCTTGGAGAAGGCCGCATCACGGCCTCCCGAAGAAGGGATGATGGTTGATGAGCAGTACGAAACTCGACGGCCGTTCCACCTACGGGGCCTTCAGCCCTGTCAGCACCCGTCGGGCACGCCGCGCCGAGCGGCAGTTCGTCGTCAACAACATCGCCATCGCCGGCGCCTTCCTCTTCGTCAGCGCCGTCATCTTCGGCCTCGTCGGTTGACAGTTTTCAGTTCCATAATTCAGCTTATGTGACTTAGGACTGTAGCTGGGTGGGTTCAAGTTTGAAGTGCGACACGCACTCGCAGGCGGCGCTGTTCAGCGGTCGGCAGGGATGAACTTCAGCACCCCTGCCAAAACCGGACCGCTCTCGCCTTTCCGGTCAGACGGATGAGCGACGCCGTCGTTGACGGGAACTTCCTCGAAATCGAAGGGACTTAGGCCTTCGAGGCAGGCGACGTTCACGCCGTACTGGCTGGGGTTGGAGCGGCGCTGGTGGTGGGTATAGATGCCGCATCGAGAGCAGAAATAGTGTTTCGCGGTCATTGTGTTGAACTGATAGAGGGTCAGGAACGCCTCGCCCTGTTCGATGACGATGCCGGAAATGTCTGCGGAAACCGCGATGGCGCCGCGCATGCGGCAATAGGAGCAGGAGCATCGGCGGGCGGTGTGCAGACCGTTCGTCAGGCAAACCTGAAAGCGCACGGAGCCGCAATGGCAGGCGCCGCGGATCCGGTCCATGTCCTTGTCGAGGGCTTCCGTCTTTTCCGTGCCGGCCATTGCCACTTCCTTCCCGCGCCCGCCCCGTTCACAACGTCTGCGGCGCCATGAACTGGTAGTAGGCCCAGACGAGCGCGATCACGACGACAACGGCGAGCCAGATCCGTCCCTTCTTCGGCCCCGGCGTCACAGGCTTCTTCTCCTGCTTCGGCTTGCGGGGTTCGAATTTCAGAACATTGTTGTCGTTCAAGACGTCCTCCGTCGCGCTGCAGATCGCTGCGAAACCTAAAACAGTTCACGCAAAAGTGCGAAGCGGTTTGTGTGCGTTCCCACGAAAAAAGAAGGCGGCGCGGAAAGGCGTGCCTCAGTCCTTCGGGCCGTCGGCAAGGGCTGAAAGGCCGGCGATATCGCGGATGAGAAGCTTCTGGCGGCCGCCCTGGACGAGGCCTAGGGTTTCCCAGGCGCTGAGGATGCGCGAGACGGTGTGCAGCGTCGTGCCGGTCATCTCCGCGATGTCCTGGCGCGAGATCGGGAAGTCGATGCGGATGCCCTCCCCCTCCTTGCGGCCGGCCTGCTTGGAGAGCCGCAACACGGCATGGGCGACACGCCGTTCGACCTCCTGCGTCGACATTTCGCGTATGCGGGTATGCGCCTCCTCCAGACGCTGGCCGATGGTCTGCATGGCGCTGACGGCAAGGCGGGGATTCTGCTCGACGAATTGCGGCCAGAGATCGGTCGGCCAGCCGAGGATGACGCTTTCGGTCGCCGCGCGCGCGGTGCCGGGATAGTCGGATCGCTGGAGGGCCTTGGCAAAGCCGAAGAGATCGCCGGGATGCACGACACGCACGATGATCTGCTGGCCGTCCTCCGTCACCTGCGTCACCTTCAGCCGGCCGTGCAGGAGCAGGAAGAAGCTCGCCGCCTGCTGACCCTGCTCGAAGACGGCGTCGCCCTGCGCCACGCGGCGCGCGGTCGCGTGGGTCAGCAGCCTGTCGAGGTCCTCGTCGCTCATCCTGTCGAACAGGGCGAGCGAACGGACGACGGTCCGGTCAATCTTCACGATGGCGTTCCTCTCGCGTGAAAGTCACCGGCTTCTATCACGCCTCTTCCCTTACCGGAAGTTCAGAGCGGAACGCCGCGCTCCCGAAGCGCCACGAGGAGCGGCGCGTACCAGCGCGTGTCCTTGACCAGGCGGAAGCCGACATTGTCCGGCGGCACGCCCACCGCGCAGCCGCCGCCCTTCGGATTGCGCACGAACGAACTCATCGCCGCGCGATGCTTGCCGCTGGCGACATAGATGCCGCAGGACGAGACGTCGTTCACCACGCGCGCCGCCTTGTCGAGATTGACGCGCCGGTTGCAGGTCGCCGTCCATTCCCAGACATTGCCGGCGAAATCGGCTAGGCCGTATTCGTTCTCGCCGAAACGGCCGAGCGGCTGGGGCACGGGATCGCGCGAGGCCTTGCGGCCCGCCTCGCGGCGATAGTCGGCCAGCCACCGGTCCGCCGGGTTTGTACTGTTGATGTCGACGCCGAGCGCATCGTCCGGGAAGCGCGAACCGGCGGCGAAGGCAAGGTCCCGATCGTTCGGCAGCGTCCAGATCTCGCCGGTGCGCTCGCTGAGCCAGCCCGCATAGGCGATCGCGTCGTCATAGCTGACGCCGGTCGCCGGCGTATTGCTGGGGTCGGCCGGGACAAAGCCCGGCTCGGCCGGCGCGCATGCGCCATCGGCGACGCAGCGCGCATAGTCGCTGGCGGTGACCTGGTACTTCATGATGGTGAGCGGACGGCGGACGGTCACGGCCTTCACCGTTCCGTCGACGGCAAAGCCGTTGCGGTAGAATTCGCCGCTGTCACGATAGGCAAAGCTGCGCGGCGCGATCTCGATCGTCTGCGGTTCGTCCAGCACATGGCCGGCCGGCGCGGCGCCGATGAGGTCCGTCTTGACCGCGAGCACGCCGGTGAGCGCGGCAAGCAGAAGGACGGGAAAGGCAAGCGATGTCCACG
The DNA here is from genome assembly GCF_030733845.1 of Shinella zoogloeoides. NCBI lineage: Bacteria > Pseudomonadati > Pseudomonadota > Alphaproteobacteria > Hyphomicrobiales > Rhizobiaceae > Shinella > Shinella zoogloeoides. Next base: position 103,525 of record NZ_CP132312.1, on the reverse strand, counting down.
AATGGCCGGGTCTCGATGTCACTGTAGCCATGACGGCCTCCTTGCACCTCGCCCGGACGATTGTTCGGCATCCGGGACGGGCGCCGATTGGGGACCGGGCCGCCGGCGGCGGCCCGGAAGGATGCGCCTGCCTCAACAAAAGGCGCATCCGGTGCTCGGGCGTCAGGCGCCGCTCGGCGGCGTGACCGAGGTCATCAGGTCGTCGTTCCAGTCACCGGTGACGGTGAAGTGCGCGGCGGCGCCCAGCTCGAAGGCCTCGATCAGGTTGTGGTTGACATAGGCGTAGATGCCGGGCTGCTCGAAGGTGTAGAAGGCTGCGCCCGCCGTGCCGCCCGGGATGAACCAGGTTTCTTGGTCGACGTCGGGCACGTTGCGGAACTTGCCTGTTGCCCAGACATAGTCGCCGTGGCCGCCGATGAGGTGGGGGCGCGTGTCGCGGTTGGCCTGCGAATGCACGATCAGCACCTTCTCGCCCACTTCGGCCTTGAGCGCATTGTCGCCGGTGAGCGCCCCGACGGCGCCGTTGAAGACGATGTGGCTCGGGGTCAGCGTGCGCATGACTTCCAGCGTGTCGGCATACGATTCCCCGACGCTCGCATATTTCTTGTAGTTCCCTTCCGCATCGCGCGGCACGTAGAAGTCCTGCTCGCCGACATAGTAGACGCGGTCGTAGGTCAGCTCCTTGCCGTGGCCGTCCGTCAGGCCTTCGCGCGGCAGCACCATGATCGCGCCGTTCATGCCCGAGGTGACGTGCCAGGGAACCATTCCGGGAGGTGCGCAGTGGTAGACGAAGACGCCGGCCTTCGTGGCCTTGAAGCGCAGCACGGTCCGCTCACCCGGGTTGACCACGGTCAGCGCGCCGCCGCCGAGCGCACCCGTTGCCGAGTGGAAGTCGATATTGTGCTGCAGCTCGTTGGTTTCAGGGTTGATCAGCGTCAGTTCGACATAGTCGCCCTGGTGCACGACCATCAGCGGGCCGGGAACCGAGCCGTTGAAGGTCATGGCGTGCACCTCGGTGCCCTTGTCGTCGAGGATCATCTTCTTTTCCTCGATCGTCATGGTGAATTCGTAGACTTTCGGTCCGCCTTGCGCCTTCTGGGTATGGGCGTGGACGAACGGCGGTTTCACCAGCTCGACCTTCACCCGTTCCAGCTTTGCGATGTCGGCCGCCGCTGCGGCTGCGTTCGTTTCGATCGCGCCACCTTCGGCATGCGCCATCGACGCCGCAATGATCGGCGTCAGGACGCCGGCGAAGGCGGCACCGCCCAGAATGGTGCGGCGTGTCATCTGAAACTGCTCAGTCATTGCATTTCTCCTTATTCAAAGGACGGAGCGGTGTATCGCCCGGTCCTCTTCGTTTTAGGAGCATTCGCGCCGACCTCTTTGTGATGGCTCAAATTACCCTTTCCGGTTGCTGCGGCATTTTGGCAGGCGCTCATTTGCTCTTTGCCATCTCGCAAAGAAGCAGCGCCGCGCCTGCCCTAAAAAGAGCTGACAATTGCAAAGGAACGAGACGATCATGAGTGCAAGCGAACCCACAGTGCGCGTCAGCCGCGCGGTCCCGCGCGGCCTTTCCCGAACGGGCCCGGTGCTGTTTTCCTATGGCTTCCGGCCGTTCTTCCTTGGCGGGGGCCTCTGGGCCATCGTCGCGATGAGCCTGTGGATCGGGGCGATCACCGGCAGGCTCGATCTTGCAGGCGACTACGGCGCTCCCAACTGGCACGCGCATGAAATGCTGTTCGGCTTCGCCTCCGCAGTGCTCGCGGGCTTCCTGCTGACGGCGGTGCCCAACTGGACGGGGCGTCTGCCCGTCTCGGGCTGGCCACTCGCCGGACTTTTCTCGCTCTGGTGCGCAGGCCGCATCGCCCTTCTTATGACGGACGAATTTGGCGTGGCGACCGCCGCGGTAATCGACGGCCTGTTCCTGCCCGCATTGCTGGCCATCTGCTCGCGCGAGGTCGTGGCGGGGCGCAAGTGGAAGGACCTGAAGGTGCTCGGCGGCCTGCTGGCGCTCTCAGTCGCCAACGGCATCTTCCATGTCGCCGTCATCGACGGCAGCCATGTCCACATGGCGACGCGCCTTGCCGTCGCGGCCTATGTCGTGCTGGTGATGATCGTCGGCGGCCGCATCATACCGAGCTTCACCCGCAACTGGCTCAACAAGTCCGGCCGCACCGATTTCCCGGTGCCCTACAATCGCTACGACACGGTCGCCATTCTCGGCGGCCTCGGTGCGCTCGCCGCCTGGACGGTGCAGCCGCAGCATACGGCAACGGCCGGGCTCGGTTTTGCCGCCGCCGTGCTGCACTGCATTCGGCTGCACCGCTGGCGCGGCTGGACGACGGCACCGGAGAAAGTGCTCGCCGTCCTTCACGTCGCCTATGCCTTCGTGCCGCTCGGTCTCCTGGCCATCGGGCTCAGCGCGCTCGGCTATCTGGAGGAGCGCTCCGTCCTGCACCTCCTGTCGGTCGGCGCGATCGCCTGCATGATGCTGGCCGTGATGACACGCGCAAGCCTCGGCCATACCGGCCGGCCGCTCAAGGCCTCGCGCCTGACCGTCGCTGCCTATGCGGCCTTGATCCTGTGCGCGCTCGTGCGCCCGCTCGGCGAGATCCTTCCCGAGGCAAGTGCGCAGATCTACGCCGCCGCCGGCCTGCTGTGGATCGTCGCCTTCGGCCTGTTCTGCCTGGAATATGCGCCGATCCTCGCCCGCAAGCGTCGTGCGCCGCTCTGAATGCTAGAACGGCCCGGAGATGTCTCCGGGCCGTTCGTCTCAGCTTTCCGCCGTCTCCATCATGTCAGGCGTCCAGGGCGGCTCGTAGGTCATGTGCACCTCGGCATATTCGGCGCCCGGCACATGCCAGACGCAATTGCCGACCGCTTCCTTGAGATAGCCGCTCGCCGGACAGCCGCGCGTCGTCGTGGTCATGGTGACTTGGACGATGCCGCCCTCCTCCACAACGATGTCGTAGATCAGGCCGAGATCGACGATGTTGCGGCCGATCTCGGGGTCGATGATCATGCGCAGCGCATTGCGGATATCCCCGGCGAGCGCGGCTTTCTCCTGTTCGTCCATCGCCCTATTCCTTCGCGCGGCCGACCCGCACGAGAATGCGGTAGGCCGAGCCGGTATCGTCGAAATTGCCGGCCCACTGGTGGCCGCGCTTCGTCAGTTCCGGGAACAAGAACAGCGGCTCGCGCGAGAGCACCGCGAAGAGCACGGCGCCGGCGTCGAGCTCCTCGAGGGCGGCGAGGATGCGCACCATCGGTTCGGGCGGATCGAGGTCAGCAAGGTCGAGATGAAGCGACGGGTCCGGCCAGGTCTCGGGCCTCTCGGCATCGGCGGACGTCTCGACCGGCTTGGCATCCTGCTGCGGCGTGAACAGCACTTCCCAGTGCCCGTTATCAATCTCGCGAGACTCGTGATCGAAACCACGCCCCTCCATGACGCGGAACAACGGCTGCGGGCGGAAAGGGGCGACGAGCTTCAGCCCCTGCCCCGGCGCAAGATCCTGCACCGCCTGCATGATCTCCTGGAACGGCTCGCCGCCGCTCTTCAGGATCGGCCGCACATCGAGCACCTTCGGTGCGATCCCGGTTGAAACGTCGGACATCGGTTATCTCCTTGAAACGGAAAGGGGCAGGAAAAGATGCGGCCGCACCATGCCGGTGGGTGAACGCAAGCTGGCCGGCACGATAGAGAGCCGGCGCGCGCGGATGAATTCCCGCATCAGCGCCAGTGTCGCGACGAGTTGCAGGCAAACCGCGCCGCGAAAGATTTCGGGCATATCCGCAAGCAGTGCCGATGTCGCCACCGCCACCGCGCCATAATAGACGATGAACAGGATGCGCGCATGGCCTTCCTCGACCAGATCCTGAACGCGCGGCACCGGTGCCCGGCCGAGCACCGGCCCATAGGCCTCCAGCCAGGTCAGGAAGGCGACGATCTTGTAGAGCTGGGCGAGCCCGAGCCCGCTCAACCAGCCGAAGGCGAAGAGATAGGCGACCGCCCCGACGGTCTCGCCGGCGCGGATCGCAGGCACGTTGACGAGAGCGAGGGAAATGGCGAGCGCGACGAAGGCGGGAAAGCTGGCGCGAATGTTCAGTTCCGCCTGCTTGCGCTTGCGGGCACGATAGATGCTCCTGATGTCGCCACCATAGAGCAGCACCGCCACCAGCGTCAGCAGCAACGCCGCGGCGAACAGGACGGAGACGCCGGAAAGGGCGAGAAGCACGAGAGGGATGCAGGCCGCGATGAGCCCTGCCGCGAGGGCCGTCGTCCACCACACGGCACGGCTCGTCCGGCGTTCCGCCTCCGGCGCGAGCAGGAACATGGCGAGCAGGCGATAGCTGACGCCGACCGCCGTGATGCTCAGCCAGCCGCCGAGGCCAAGTATGGCATGCAATCCCACGCCGCCCGCAACCAGCCGGGCGAGCGCTACGCTCTCGCTGAGGCCGGACAGGGCCAATGTGAAGGCGGCCCCGACGAGGACCGCTCCGATAAGCGATACCAGCGCCACAGCAACGAAGCGGGCCGGCAGCGGCAAGGGCCGCGCCGCATACAGCGTGGCGGCAAGAAGCCCCGCGATCAGGCCGAAGCCGAGAAGAAGCATGCCGCCGCCGAGCGGCAGCAGGATGAGCGGCAGGTCGATAGCCCCCGAAAGCGCGACGAAGCCGGCGACAAGAAAGCCGAGGCCGCCGACCAGCAGAATAAGGGCCGGCGCCGCAAGCTGCCCGCCGACCAGCGGGCGGCCGACAAGCACCGACACGAATTGCAGGAGCGCGCCCACCATCAGCAGGCTCAGCCAGCCGATGGCGACGACATGGACCAGCGCCAGCGTTTCCGGTGCGCTGACCGGAACTGCCGGATAGCCGTAGCCGACGACCATCAGGCCCTGCCCGGCAAGAAGCATCAGGCAGGCGGCGGCGAAGTAGGACATGGTCCAGCGGGAGAGCGTCGCGCCCGGCATCTCGGTTCCCCTTCGCCGCGCTTGCGCTAGTGGTCGGAGCCGCAGCAGCAGTCGCAGCCGCCGTCTTCCAGCCGGTCGATCTCGACACGCCAGACCTCCGGCCCCTGCTCGAGATAGTCCCAGCCGAACTGGCCCGGGAAGTTCGTTTCTAGCTGGTAGTGCAGCGGACGCGGATCGTGGTCGCTGGTGATCAGCATGGATTTTCCGGGCAGGAGCGCGCCCAGCATGCCGAAGATGCGCGGATGGCGCTCGCGCGGGGGGATGACGCGGACGTCGATGGAGGGTTTTTCCTGATGTTGTTCAGTCATGTTCTGGCGTTTTCGTCCCGGCCGTTCCGATCCTGTTCCAGAAGGCACGGCCCGAGCCGACCGGAACCGCCCGAACCTAACCCCACCGCCGTCCCGCCACTTTGACGTTGCGCAAACAATTCCCCGGTTCCGGCCGGGATGCCCCACTGCTTGGCTTTTCGCAAAGAACGGCACGCTTCCCGCCCCTAGGCTCTGTCCATTCGACCATCACGGACAAAGGAACGCGCCATGCAACAGGCCCTGATCGAAAAATATGGCGAGGCGCGCTTGCCGCGCTATACGAGCTATCCGACGGCACCGGGCTTTTCGCCCACCGTCGGCACCGGCACCTATGGCGACTGGCTCTCGGCCATCAGGCCGGGCGCGGACGCCTCGCTCTACCTGCACATCCCGTTCTGCCGCTCCATGTGCTGGTATTGCGGCTGTCACACGACGATCACCCAGCGCGACGAGCCGATCCTCGACTATATCGACATGCTGCGCAGGGAAATCGGCCTCGTTTCCGACAAGGTCGGCGGCCGGCCGAACATCCGCCATGTGCATTTTGGCGGCGGCACGCCGACCATCATGCAGCCGGAGGAGTTCCGCGACCTCATCGGCCTGATGCGCGCCCGCTTCGCCTTCACGGCGGGCATGGAGATTGCCGTCGAGATCGACCCGCGAACCCTCACGCCGGAGATGGCCGCAGCGCTCGGCGATGCGGGCGTCACCCGTGCAAGCCTTGGCGTGCAGAGCTTCGATCCCGTCGTGCAGAAGGCGATCAACCGCATCCAGAGCGAGGCACAGACGGCCGACGCCGTGACGCGGCTGCGCAAGGCCGGGGTGGAGGGCATCAATTTCGACCTGATCTACGGCCTGCCGCACCAGACGGTCCAGTCGTGCATAGACACGGCAAGGGCGGCGGTCGCCATGCGGCCGGAGCGCTTCGCGGTCTTCGGCTACGCCCATATCCCCTCCTTCAAGAAGCACCAGCGGCTGATCGACGAACGCGCCCTTCCGGATGCGGCCATGCGCATCGAGCAGGCCGAGGCCATCGCCGAAACGCTTGCCGCGAGCGGCTATGTCCGCATCGGGCTCGATCACTACGCCCTGCCCGGCGACGGCCTTGCGCTTGCCGCGCGGCGCGGCCGGCTGCACCGCAATTTCCAGGGCTATACGACGGATGCCTGCACCACCCTCATCGGCTTCGGCGCCTCGGCCATCGGCCGCACGCCGGAAGGCTATATCCAGAACGAGGTGCCGCCGGGTCTCTATGCCCAGCGCGTCGCCTCCGGCCGGCTGGCGACCGTCAAGGGATACCGGCTGACGGCGGAGGACCGGCTGCGCGCCGAGATCATCGAGCGGCTGATGTGCGACTTCCGCGTCGATGTCGCTACCATTGCCGTGCGCCACGGCTTCGATGCCGCGCCGCTTGTCGAGGGCAATGCGCGGCTGGCGGCCCTGAAGGAGGACGGAGCGATCGATATCAGCGGCGGCACCGTCACCGTGCGACAGGACCACCGCTTCATCATCCGCGCCGTCGCGGCTGCCTTCGACGCCTATATCGACCAGTCGGCCCGCACGCACAGCAAGGCCGCCTGAACGGAAAAAGACCCGGCATGGTGCGGCATGCCGGGCCTTTCCTCGCGATCTTGCGCCCTCTATCCCACAAGACCACGATAGATCGCCGGCAGCGCCGCAGGCAGCCGGGCGATGTTGCTGACGATGGCGTAGCCGTTGCGGCCGAAGATCGCCGGCACATAGGCCTGTGCCTCCCGGTCGACCGTCACCCCGAACACGCTGACGCCCGTCCGGCGCGCTTCCGTAACGGCGCGGCGGCTATCCTCCAGCGCGAAGCGGCCCTCATAGTGGTCCACGTCATTCGGCTTGCCATCGGTGAGGAGCAACAGCAACTTGCGGCGATTCGGCTGCTCGCGCAGTTTCGCCGCCGCATGGCGGATCGCCGGGCCGATGCGGGTGTAGAAGCCGGGCTTCAACGCCGCGATGCGCGCCTCGACGCCATGCCCCATCGGCTCGCCGAAATCCTTGACCGTCTCGACGCGCACCCAGGAGCGGCGACGGGAGGTGAAGGTGAGGATCGAATGGCGGTCACCGCAGGCGGCAAGCCCATGGGCGAGCACCGTCAGCGCTTCCTTCTCGACATCGAGCACACGGCGGTTGTCGAACCAGGCGTCGGTGGAGAGCGAGACGTCGACGAGGATGGTGACGGCGAGGTCGTGCGCCTGCGGCCGGCTCATCAAATGGATGCGATCGCTGCCCTGCCCGCCGGCGGCAAGATCGCTGCGCGCGCGCACCACCGCATCGAGGTCGAGTTCCGCCCCGTCGAGCTGCGCGCGCAGCATTTCATGGCGCGGGCGCAGCACCTCGAACTGGCGGCGCACCCGGCGGATGAGGCTCTTCGTGTCCGGGTCGGCCTGCGGCACCGTGGCGGTGTCCGGCGCCGGCGAGGCGAGCACGCGGCAATGGTCCGGCAGGTAGCTCGCCGTACGGTAGTCCCATTCCGGATAGGTAAATTCGCCGGTCAGCCGCGTGCGGTCGAGGGCTTCCGGCGGAAGGTCGAGATCGAAGTGGAAGCGCGCGGCGGGACGCCCCTTGCGCTCGCCGAGCGTCATATCGTCCAGCTCGTCGGCGGCACTTGAATCGTGATCGTCGCTGTCGTCGCCGGGGCGGTCGACATTGACCATCTCGGCCATGGCAAGGATTTTCTCGAAGCGGTTGAGGATGAAGGGGCTGCGCTCGTTCTTGCGGTTCTCCGCCTTCTCGCGCAGCGCGACATGCCGGCCGATCTCCGACGCCTGCTGATCGCTCCCGGTCGCCGGCTGGTCCTCCTCCCCACGCCCTTCGCCTTCCTTGCGCAAAAGCGCATCGGGCCAGAGCGGCATGGGCAGCATGGGCAGGTAGCCGGGCGGCGCACGGTGCGGGAAGATGACAGGCAGCGTATCGTCCGCCAGCCCCGCGCCCTTTTTCAGGAGGCTGAGGATACGGTTCTCGACATGGCGCTCGATGGTTGGCAGCGGCCGTCGGCGGCGCGCCTCCAGCGTCGCAGCGCAAAGCCGCCTGTAGCGTCGGGCGAGGCCCGGAAAGGTGGCGAGGATCGCTTTCGCGGTCGTCTCCGCCCGCGCCAGGATGGCAAGGTCGCGCTGGAGCGGGTCGTCATGTGTCACCTGATCGAGCGGCATGACGGCCATGGCCGCGGCCAGCCAGATATAGAGGTCCCGATTGAGGCCGCGATCTGCGAAGAGCGCGATCTCGCCCGGCAGCATCAGCGTCGCGTGGTCACGGCCGGGCTGCACAAGCTTCTCCTCCCCGAGCCCCATGCGCTGGCGCAGCCTGAGGCGATGCGTCGAGGTGCGCCCGCGCGCCGGCGCGATCTGAACCGCGCCCTCCCCGCCAAAACCGCGAAAGCAGACGGCGAGCACCGGTCGAACATCTTCCAGCCGGACGGCATGGTCCGGATGGCGTGGCCAGGTGGCCGTGTTGCCGACGAGCCTGTGCCAGGCGCGGCCGACGGTTTCCTCCAGTTCCAGGAAATCCAGCATGGCGGCCTCAGCGGATCAGCGCGTCGGCGATTTCGAGGAGGGCGGCGCGGACGTCCGGCTCGTCGGTGAGCGGTTCGATCATCGCGGCGCGCACGGCCTCGCGAATCGTCATGCCGCTGTCGATAAGGCAGGCGCAATAGACGAGAAGGCGCGTCGATACGCCCTCTTCCAGGTCGTGGCCTTTGAGAGCGCGAAGCCGATGAGCGAGTTCGACGAGCGGTGCGACGCGCGCCTCGTCCAGCCCGCTTTCCGTTGCGACGACGGCGATCTCCGCACTCTTTGGCAGAAAATCGAACTCGATGGCGACGAAGCGCTGGCGCGTCGAAGGCTTCAGCGCCTTCAGGAGATTCTGGTAGCCGGGATTGTAGGAGACGACGAGCATGAAGCCGGCCGGGGCTTCCAGCACTTCGCCGGTGCGCTCCAGCGGCAGGATGCGCCGGTCGTCGGTGAGCGGATGCAGCACGACGGCGACGTCCTTGCGCGCCTCGACGATCTCGTCGAGATAGCACACGCCCCCTTCGCGCACCGCGCGCGTCAGCGGGCCGTCGACCCAGACCGTGTCGCCGCCCTTCAGGAGGTAGCGGCCGGTGAGGTCGGCGGCGGACAGGTCGTCGTGGCAGGAGACGGTGGAAAGCGGCAGGCCGAGCCTTGCGGCCATGTGACTGACGAAGCGCGTCTTGCCGCAGCCCGTCGGGCCTTTCAGCAGCAGCGGAAGCTGCCGCGTCCAGGCCGTCTCGAACAGGGCGCATTCATTGCCGGAGGGGCTGTAGGCGGGAATTTCGGCGCGCGACGCCTTGAGCATGACGTTCATTTTGGTCTCCACGAATTTCTGAAAGGAAGTGCCGGCCCCGCGGGATGACGGGGCCGGCCAGCACTCACTCGGCCGGCTGGACCAGCTGGGTAAGGCTGTCGCGCCGTTCCCGGCCGGGCACGAGCACGGCCCAGACGAACATCAGTGCCGAGAGGAGGACAGCGACACCCGAGCCGAGACGCACCCAGTAGAACAGCGCGAGCTGGTCCTGGACGTCCATGAAGTTCTCGCCGAGCACGCGCTGGAGATGCACCTGCACGACACCGGCGAAGGTGAGCGCGAAGGTCATCACCGACATGGCCGTGCACATGATCCAGAAGCTCGCGATCGAGAGCCACTGGTTGAACGGCGCCCGGCCGCGGATTTCCGGGATGGCGTAGGCCATCATGGCAAGGTTCAGCATCACATAGGCGCCGAAGAAGGCGAGGTGCCCGTGCGCGGCGGTGACCTGGGTGCCGTGGGTGTAGTAGTTCACCGACGACAGCGTGTGCAGGAAGCCCCAGACGCCAGCGCCGAAAAAGGCCATCACCGAGCAGCCGATCGACCACAGCAGCGCCGCCTTGTTCGGATGGTTGCGGCCGGCCTTCCAGGTCATCACGAAGGTGAAGATGACCATGGTGAAGAAGGGCGCCACTTCCAGCGTGGAGAACAGCGAGCCGATCCACTGCCAGTAGCCCGGCGCGCCGATCCAGTAATAGTGGTGGCCCGTGCCGAGGATGCCCGAGAAGAGCGCGAGGCCAACGATGACGTAGAGCCATTTCTCCACGACCTCGCGGTCGATGCCGTTGAGCTTGATCATCAGGAAGGCGAGCACGGAGGCCATGATCAGCTCCCAGACGCCCTCGACCCACAGGTGGATGACGTACCACCAGTACATCTTGTCGAGCGCCAGGTTGATCGGGTTGTAGAAGGCGAAGAGGAAGAAGATCGCCAGGCCCCACAGGCCGAAGAGCAGGATGTTGATGACCGTGGTCTTGCGACCCTTCAGCGCAGTCATGGTGATGTTGAAGAGGAACATCAGGACGACGACGACGATGCCGACCTTGGCGATGAAGGTCTGCTCGAGGAATTCCCGCCCCTCATGGATGCGGAACATGTAGCCGACGACCGTCAGGCCCGCAGCCACGAAGAACATCCAGAACTGGAGAACGGCGAGCTTCGGGCTGAACAGCTCCGTCTCGGTCTCCTCCGGGATCATGTAGTAGGTCGCGCCCATGAAGCCCATGAGCAGCCAGACGACGAGCGCATTGGTATGAATCATGCGCACGATGTTGAACGGCAGGAGCTCGGAAAGCGTGTTGGGCAGCACGTAGATCGTGCCGGCCACGACGCCGAAGAGGACCTGGGCGAGGAAGAGGCCGAGCGCACCGTAGAAATACAGCATCGCGACCTTTTGCGTTTGATATTTCATGTCTTTTCTCCTGAACCCTGTCCGTCAGCCGGCATCGTTCGGCGGCCAGTTCTGGGTCATGATCCGGCTCGTCCATTCGAGGAAATCAGCGAGATCGTTGAGTTCCTGTTCGGTGAGGTTGAACTGCGGCATCTGCCGCCGGCCCTCCGCCCCGCTCGGCTGCGCGGCCATCCAGGCCTTCAGCGCCTCGCGCGCGCCCTCGGGGTCGTCGACGCCGCCATAACGCTTCCAGACATTGCCGAGCTCGGGCGCGAAATAGGCGCCCTCGCCCAGCAAGGTGTGGCAGTTGATGCAGGCGTTCTTCTCCCAGACATGCTTGCCGCGCGCGACGCTGTCGGTGAGCGTCGTCTCGTCGGTGGAGGACGTCCTGATGTAGTAGTGAGAGTGGGCCGTAAGCCCCACGAAGATCGCGAAGAAGAAGATGGACCCGCCATAGAAGACGTTGCGGGCCCCGGTCTTGGTTAGGCGCTCTGCCATCCCATGGTCCTTTCCTTGCCGAAACCCCATGGGCCCGGCGCCAAACCCCGCCAGACTGTTTTGCCGGCGATCCCCTCGCCGGCAATGCGGGACGTCATGGTTCTAGCGGCGGGGGAAAAGCCTTCTTTGCGCATTGGCAAAGACCGGGGCGGTTGCTCAGCCGATCAGCGCGACGGCGACGGCGCGGACGAGCGCAAGCGACAGCAAGGCCGCCGGCCAGGCGAGCAGCGCGGAGCGCAGGACGCCATGGCTCGGCCTCAAATCCATGAAGTCGAGGATGACGAGGCGGCCCTTGGCATAGGCCATGACGAGCACGGCCGCGACCGGCACCAGCAACCCACCGCTGAGCCCCCCGACGAAGGCGCCGCCGACGGCGAGCGTCAGCAGCATGGCGAGCGTGGCGACGAACTGTTCGCGGGCCTGTCGGGTCATGGGCGCCTCAGGTGAGATAGACGATCGGGAACATCACGAGCCAGACAAGATCGATCGCATGCCAAAGCGTCGCGATCATCAAGACATTGGCGCGCGACGGCCGCCAGGCGACGAGCAGGAGAATGCCGGCGCCGAACAGCACATGCAGCAGGTGGAAGCCGGTGACGAGGAAATAGAGTTCCGTCAGCCCCCCGGCCGCGCCGATGCCGGAGCGGAGCTCGATGGCATACTCGACGACCTTGACGGCCACGAAGGCAAAGCCGCCCAGCGCTGCAATGACGAGCGGGCGGCGGACGCCGTCGTCACCGCGGCGAACCGCAAGCGCCGCCTGCCAGCCGCTGAAGACGAGAAGAACGGTGTTGAGGGCGGCAAGCCCCGGATGAAGATGCGAGCGAAGCAGCGCGGCGCCATCGGTGTCCATCACGGTCATCACCATGAAGGCGACGAGCAGTGCGCCGAAGGCCGCAAGCTCGCTCCACACCAGAATCCAGAGCAAGAGGGAATCCGCTTCCCCGCCCTCGGCCTTCCCGACCGCCATGTCCATGTCGTCTATCGTCGCCATGGATGTTCCCTAGCGCGCAAACCAATGGACTTCTTTGCGCCGGCACAAAGAGCAGGCAGGCCGAGCGCGGCATGATGGCCGCAAAGGAAAGGATCTCTTCATGACGGACGCACAGTTCGGCCTCATCGTCGCCGCGCCTGTAATCGCCGGCTTCGCGCTGATGCTATACCGCATGGGCGTCCTGCAGGGCGCGGGAACGCTTTCGGCGGTCGGCGCGTCGGTTGTGATCGCCGCCGTGCTCTTCTTCGGACAGTAGGCCTGCTAGCCGGTTTCCGCGAGGAAGCGCAGGACTTCGCGGTTGAAGAGGTCCGGCCGCTGCAAGGGTGCGAAATGGCTGACGTCAGGAAGCACGACCAACTGGCCGGCGGGAATGCTGCGCGCGAGATAGGCCATATGCTCCTGCCGGATGAATTCGTCGTTCTCGCCGATCGCGACCGTGACCGGCACACGGATGCCGGCAAGCTGATCGACCGTGTAGTTCGGCTCGCTCTGCATCATGCGGGAGACATCCGCCACGAAGGCGTCGAACTCGTCCGGCGTCGCGGAAAGCGCCCGATAGTCGATCCTGTGCCGGGCGAAGCAACGGTCGAGCAGCGGGGACGGCTGAACGTCGAGCGTGCCGCTCGGGTCCATGTTGCAGGCGAAAAAGAAGACGCCGGCAACCCGTTCCGGATGCAGGTCGGCCAGGATCAGCGCCGTGCAGGCGCCGTCGCTCCAGCCGACGAGGCTAACCTTGTCTAGATTGAGATGGTCCATCACCGCCAACACGTCATTTGCCATGCGCACATAGCTGAACGGCCCGGCATCACGCGTGCTGCGCCCGTGCCCCCGACTGTCGACGACCAACACCGAGCGCCCGGCCGCAACGAGAGCGGGCACCTGGTTGGCCCAATTGCCGGCGTGGCCGAGTCCGCCATGGAGCAGAACGACCGCCGGCCCGCTTCCGTAAACCGCATGCCAGATGCGCGCGCCGTCGTTTTCGACGAAGCCCTCCCGGGCCGAAACGGGCAGCAGCGGCGTACCGTGCTTCTCGAAATCCAGCAGTTCGTCATCCATATCAAGCATAAGCGTCTCCATGTTCACTCCCCGTAAAGACGAACGAGGGAAGTGGCTTCCGACAGCTTCGTAAAAAAATGCGACTTTTTGCGCCCGGCTTGCAATCGGCGGTTCGATAAACGAGGCTGGCGCGCCGGCAAGCCCGCTGCCGGCAGACCATGGATTCTTCCGCCATCGACCAGGAGCCGGCATGGCCGTCAACGATATCGCGACCCGCACCTACGACCACAATTTCCGGCTCGATCCGATCGTGCGCAGCCTGCTCGACACGGATTTCTACAAGCTGCTGATGCTGCAGATGATCCGGCAGCTCCACCCGGATGTGAACGCCACCTTCTCGCTGATCAACCGCACGACGAGCGTGCGGCTCGCCGACATCATCGACGAGGGGGAACTGCGCGCGCAGCTCGACCACGCCCGAAGCGTGCGCTTCACCAAGAAGGAGCTGATCTGGCTGGCCGGCAACAGCTTTTACGGCAGGTCGCGCATGTTCGGCCCGGATTTCATCGCCTGGCTCTCCGCCTTCCAGCTGCCTGATTACGAGCTGCGCAAGGCGGATGGGCAGTACGAGCTGCATTTCGACGGGCCCTGGACGCACACCACCATGTGGGAGATTCCCGCGCTTGCGATCATCAACGAGATGAAATCCCGCGCGGCCATGCGCGAGCGCGGCCGCTTCACGCTCGATGTGCTCTATGCCCGCGCCAAGGCGCGGCTCTGGGAGAAGGTGGAACGGCTGCGGCAGCTTCCCGACCTCGTCATTTCCGATTTCGGCACACGGCGGCGCCACGGTTTCCTGTGGCAGCGCTGGTGCGTGGAAGCGCTGAAGGAAGGGCTCGGCGATCGTTTCATCGGCACCTCCAACGTCCTGCTTGCCATGGACGCCGATCTGGAGGCGATCGGCACCAATGCGCACGAACTGCCGATGGTCGCCGCAGCGCTGGCGGAGGGGGACGAAGCCCTCGCCCTCGCGCCCTACCAGGTGCTGGAGGAATGGCGGCAGCATTACAACGGCAACCTGCTGATCGCGCTGCCCGATGCCTTCGGCACGCCCGCCTTCCTCGCCAATGCGCCCGATTGGGTGGCGGACTGGACGGGCTTCCGGCCGGACAGCGCACCGCCCATTGCCGGCGGGGAGCAGATCATCGACTGGTGGCGCGAAAAGGGACGCGACCCGCGTGAAAAGCTGCTGATCTTCTCGGACGGCATGGATGTCGATACGATCGAGGAGACGTACCGCCATTTCCACGGCCGCGTACGCATGAGCTTCGGCTGGGGCACCAACCTGACCAATGATTTCCGGGGTTGCGACCCTGACGGCGGCAACGGCCTCGACCCGATCTCCCTCGTCTGCAAGGTGACGAGCGCCAACGGCCGGCCGGCCGTCAAGCTCTCCGACAATCCTCTCAAGGCAACGGGCGACCCGGCGGAGATCGAGCGATACCGCCGCGTCTTCGGCGTCAACGGCCAGATCGTCAGGCCGGTCGAGGTGTAGTCATCGAGGATCGGAACCGCAGCAACGCCAAGGGCATTTCCCCGCCATGACCTATGAACTCTATTACTGGACCGGCATTCAGGGCCGAGGCGAATATGTCCGGCTGGCGCTGGAAGCGGCAGCGGCCCCGTATAGGGACGTCGCGCGGGAAGAAGGCGACGGCGTCATCGCGGCAGTGGGAAAGCAGGTGGCGACACCGTCCTTCGCGCCGCCCTTCCTGAAGGACGGCACGCTAGTCGTCGGCCAGGTCGCCGCGATCCTCCTTTATCTGGGCGACAAGCTCGACCTTGCGCCGAAGGACGAGCGGCTGCGCCTGTGGACGCACCAGATCCAGCTCACCATCGCGGATTTCGTGCTGGAGGCGCACGATGTCCATCACCCGATCGGCGCCGGGCAATATTACGAAGACCAGAAGCCGGAATCGCTGCGGCGGGCGAAGGAATTTCGCGAGGAGCGCGTGCCGAAATTTCTCGGCTGGTTCGAAACCATCCTGGAGAAGAACCCCGAAGGCCCGGCCCACCTTGTCGGCGATCGCCTGACCTATGCCGATCTTTCGATTTTTCAGGCGATGAGCGGGCTGACCTATGCCTTTCCAAAGCTGATGAACCGACTGGGCCCGAACTATGGCAAGGTCAACGCCGTCTGCGCTGATGTCGCCGAGCTGCCGAACATCGCGGCCTATCTGGCGAGCGAAAGGCGGATCGCTCCGAACGAGAACGATCTTTTTCGCCACTATCCGGAACTGGACGCTTAGTATCGCGGATCAGCCGACCCGCTTCTCCAGTGTCTCTTCCTCGATCATCGCGGCGGCGCCCGGCACGGCGACGAACTGTTCGAGCGTCAACGTGTCGAGGATGGAGGCGATGGCGTCGCGAACCTCCGTCATCGCCCGGCGGACCTGACAGGCCTCCGGATCCGCACAGTCCTCGCAAGCCTCGTAGGCCGTGCGGCTCGCACAGCGGATCGGCGCCAGCGGGCCGTCAAGCACGCGTATGGCGTGGCCGATGCGGATTTCGGAGGCCGGATGCGAAAGCGAATAGCCGCCGCCCGGGCCCTTCTTCGAGCGCAGCATGCCGGCATTGCGCAGTTCCAGCAGGATCGTATCGAGGAACTTCTTCGGAATGTTGTTGCGCAGGGCGATCTCGCTGACGAACGCCGTTTCGCCCGGCGCAAGGCGCGCGAGGTCCACGAGGGCCTTCAATCCGTATTTTCCCTTTTTCGTCAGCATCTCAGCCTGCTTTCCATCGGCTATGCGGCGGCGTGGACGCACGGCGCGTCCGGCGGTTTTATCGTCTTCTTCGGAAGATCGATCGGTCCACCCATTGACGGGCGATTCCGGCTCATTCTAGGCACCGAAGTGCGAAAAACATATAAAAACGGTATAATTTATTTGCGCGCTGTGCCGCAAGGAAATCGGCGTCTTTTGTCAAGCTCTTACGTGGTTTTGGCAATGGACGTGCCCAAATGGCATCATTTTCCGCTTTGTCGGCGTAATTTTCATCAAGCGTGACCGCCGGCATCATCGCGATCGCGCGGACAATCGAGCGGCGGCGCACCGCTAGGGGATCAATCCCCGAGGAGCTGGCGGTCGTCGCCGTCGCGGCGGCTCACCAGTTCCTCCTTGATGCTGCGCAGCGTTTTCAAAGACTTGTTGCGATCGGCATAGGCGACGAGGTTCGCCAGCATGTCGATGACGGCAAGATAGGCAAAGCGCGTGGAGGTGGGGCGGAAGATGTTCTTGCCTTCCGGCAGGTCGACGGCGACGACAACATCGGCCGCCGCCGCAACCGGGGATCCGCTCTGGGTGACGACAACCGTCGGCACGCCGCGCTGGCGAAGCAGCTCCAGGCAATGGACGAGCGCCGGATCGCGCCCGGTGAAGGACGAGCCGAAGACCACGGTGCCAGGCTGTGCCGCTGCCGAAAGCATCGCATTCATGTTGTGGTCGTTGGACGCATGGATGCGGCACCCGAGCCGGAAGAGCCGGTTGTGCAGCTCGTTGACGATCATCGCGGAATTGCCGCTCGCCCCGAAGGCCTGGATGAAGTCGGCCCCGCGCAGCAGGCGGGCGGCCGTCTCCAGCGCGGAAAGATCGATCTGGCGATGAAGCTGGAACAGCGCGTTCTGCGCCTTGGCGATGATATCGGCCGCGACCTCTTCCGGCGTTTCGGTCGGCACTTCCGGCTTGACGTAGCGCAGGCCCACATAGGCCAGCTTGGCGAGCTGCACCTTGAAATCCGGAAAGCCCCGGCAGCCCAGCCGGCGGCAGAAGCGCGTGACCGTCGGCGGCGAGACGCCGGCGCGCTCGGCAAGATCGCCGATCGAGGCGTTCATGACGAAATCCACGTCGTCGAGAGCGAGCTGCGCGAGCTTGCGGTCGAGGCCCGACAGCCTGTTTCCCTCATCCGACAATGCGTGAAAAAGGTCCATCAGATCCCCCGCCCGCGAAATCTTCGCGATTGCCGTAACGCTCGTGAAAACGAATTTCAACATTTCAAGTCATAACACAGAGCCGGCATCAGACAATGGCCGATTAACGGAAATCTGCCGGCCGCTTTGGGTCGCATATGCCAGCCGGCTTGATAAAATTTCATCGCTTCTCCTGCATTTTCGCTTCAGCGACACTCCAAACAGAAGGACCCGTTGTAATTTTCTCGGCTTGGAAGCCTCATCATTTTCACGTTCCTCTCTGCCGCTCGCGCATCAAACGAGCCCGCAGCGGCGACCTTCCACCCAAAACCGCTGGATAAACAAGACTGATTCATCGGGGAGCAGGCAAAAAAAGCGATTCAGCACTTTGGAGAGCCGTGAAAATCTTTCTCCAAAATCAGCCAATGTGAAAACAGATTACATATATTTTCTTCATAGCGCGTCCATATGTTGACTTTTTGTGAAATTATCGCATCATCTGGAAAACAAATTACATCGCCAAGCGATGAAGCAATCGACGGGAACATTCATCCGGAACACGGCGGATAGCTTTCGGGCTGGCAGGCGGACGCGAAGGCGGCGCCGGTGCCGGCGTGCATGCGGACACCAGAACCCATTCGGAACGGACATATGCGTATCTTCACGGCATCGCTCGCCACCGAGACCAACACCTTCTCGCCCGTTCCGACGGATATGAATGCCTTCAAGGCCGCCTTCTATGCCGGTCCGGGCGAGCATCCCGACACGCCGACGCTCTGCTCCTCCGTCGTGCCGATCCTGCGCCGGCGCGGCCGGGCGGAGGGTTTCACCGTCATCGAGGGCACGTCCTGCTGGGCCGAGCCGGCCGGCCTCATCCAGCGGCAGACCTACGAGACGCTGCGCGACCGGATCATCGGCGAACTCAAGGACGCCCTTCCGGTCGACGCGGTCGTGCTCGGCCTGCACGGCGCGATGGTGGCGCAGGGCTATGACGACCCGGAAGGCGATTTCCTGGCCCGCATCCGCGATCTTGTCGGACCGGACGTGCTGATCGCCGTCGAATTCGACCCGCACAGCCACCTGACGGCCAAGCGCGTCGCCAATCTCGATATCATGGCGACCTTCCTCGAATTCCCGCATACGGATTTCGAGGAGCGCGGCGAGCATGTGGTGGAACTGGCGCTGCGGACGCTGCGCGGCGAGATCAAGCCCGTCGTCTCCACCTTCGACTGCCGCATGATCACGATCTACCCGACGAGCCGCGAGCCGATGCGCGCCTATGTCGACCGGCTGAAGGCGATGGAAGGCAAGGACGGCATTCTCTCGGCCTCCGTCATCCACGGCTTCATGGCCGGCGACGTGCCGGACATGGGCACGCGCATTGTCGTCGTCACGGATGGCGACAAGGCGAAGGGCGACGCGCTCGCCGAAAAACTCGGCCACGAGCTCTACGGCATGCGCCGGCAGACCGCCATGCCGATGTTCGACACCGAGGCTGGGCTCGACCGGGCGCTCGCCGTGCGCGCCGCGCGGCCGGACGTGCCGGTGGTCATCGCCGACGTCTGGGACAATCCGGGCGGCGGCGTCGCGGGCGACGCCACCTTCATCCTGCGCCGCATGATCGAGCGCGGCTTCGAGGACGTCGCGGTCGCGACCATCTGGGATCCCATCGCCGTTACCTTCTGCCATGCGGCGGGCGAAGGCGCGGAACTCGCCTTGCGCTTTGGCGGCAAGTCCGGCCCGGAAGGCGGCGAGCCGCTGGACCTGCGGGTTACCGTCCGGGCCGTGTTCGACGCCGGCTGGCAGAGTTTCCGCAACAGCCGCGTGACGCTCGGCGCGGCCGCCGTGGTACGCCCGCTCGGCACGACCATCGACATCGTGCTGATCACCAGCCGCACCCAGACCTACGAGCCAGACATCTTCTCCAACCAGGGCGTGGACTTCACCAAGAAGGCCTTCCTGCTGGTGAAGTCGACCAACCATTTCCATGCCGGCTTCCAGCCGATCTCCTCCGAGATCGTCTACGTCGCCGCCCCAACCTCCTATCCGACGGATCCCGCCACGACGGCCTACCGCAAGGCGCGGCTCGACCTGTGGCCGCGTGTCGCCGATCCGCTCGGCCTCGAGACCTGAACCACCCAGCCGGACGGGAGCCGGCGCAAGAGCTTTGAAAACGGAGGAATACAATGAAAAACGCAATCATCCTCGCAACCCTGGCGGCGCTGGCCGCCGGCACCAGCAGCCTCGCCATCGCCCAGACCACGGACGGCGTCCTGACCGTCGCCACCATCGGCGAGCCGCCGACGCTCGACGTGATGCAGACGGCGACCGACATCGTGCTGACCATCGACCAGCACATCTTCGAGACGCTCTACACCTATGACAACGAGTGGCGCTCCGTGCCGCTGCTGGCGGCCGCCCAGCCCGAGATCTCCGAGGACGGCCTCACCTACCGCATCCCGCTGCGTGAAGGCGTGAAGTTCCACGACGGCAGCGACCTCGACGCCAAGGACGTCACCGCCTCGCTGACGCGCTGGATGGCGGTCAATTCCAAGGGCAAGCAGGTTGCCGAAGTCGTCGAGAGCATCACCGAGGACGGCGCCAACATGGTCGTCGTCAAGCTGAAGTCGCGCTACGCGCCGCTGCTGGCGACCTTCTCGCAGGCCTCGGTCATCATGCCCTCGGAAAAGATCGCCGACACGCTGACCGAATTCGTCGGCACCGGCCCCTATGCCCTGAAGGAGCGCAAGCCAGACCAGTACACCCAGCTCGTCCGCTTCGACGGCTACAAGTCGCCCGAAGGCGAGCCGAGCAACTATGCCGGCAAGCGCGAGGCCATCGCCAAGGAAATCCGCTTCGTACCGGTACCGGACGCCAATACCCGCGTCGAAGGCCTGATCTCCGGCCAGTTCGACTTTGCCGATTCGCTTCCGGTCAGCGCCTATGAGCGCGTCGAGGCGAGCGGCAAGGCCAAGCCCGTCATCTACGAGAACACCGGCTGGGCCTCCATGAACATGAACATGAAGGAAGGCCTGCTGACGAAGAAGGAGCTGCGCCAGGCCGTCCAGGTCGCGCTCAACCCGAACGACATGATGCTCGCCGCCTTCTCCGACGAGCGCTTCTTCAGCGTCGATGCCTCGATCTTCCCGAAGGGTTCGCTCTGGTACACCGAGGCAGGCGTCGCGCGCTACGGCGAGGGCGACCCGGAAGCGGCCGCCAAGCTGCTTTCCGATGCCGGCTATGACGGCACGCCGCTGCGCCTGATGACCAGCCGCCAATACGAATTCCACTACAAGATCGGCGAAGTCGCGAAAGCCTATCTCGAGGCCGCCGGCTTCAAGGTGGACCTGCAGGTGGTGGACTGGGCAACGCTGACGACCCGCCGTGCCGACCCGAAGGAATGGGATATCTTCATCACCCATTCCAACTTCCCGGGCGACCCGACGACGATCAACACGATCACCGACACCTATCCGGGCTGGTATGTTTCAGAGCAGAAGGCCGCCGCCGTCTCGACCTATATGAACGCCGTTTCCGACGCCGACAAGCAGAAGGCGTGGGAAGGCATCCAGACCGTGATCTACGACGACGCGCCGCTCTTCAAGGTCGGCAACTTCAACGCCGTCACGGGCGTCGCCGCCGGCATTGAGGACTATACACCCACCTACTGGCCGCATTTCTGGAACGTCACTCCGAAGAAGTAAGGAGACAGGCAAATGGCAAGGATCGCCCAGGCACTTTTGAAACGGCTGGGGGGCATGGCTATCGTGCTCGCCCTGGTCGTGACGGTGGTTTTCGTCATCGTCCGCGTGACGCCGGGCGATCCCGCCGCCGTGATGCTGGGGTCGGATGCGACCCCCGAGGACATCGCGCAGCTGCGCACCAAGATGGGGCTCGATGCGCCGTTGATCGCCCAGTATGGCCAGTTCGTCCTGGGCATCCTGAAGGGCGATCTCGGCCAGTCGATCTTCCTCGACCAGCCGGTGACGACGGCGCTCGCCGAGCGCGCGGAGCCGACCTTCTTCCTCACCCTGTTCTCCATCCTCATCGCGGTGGCGATCGCGCTGCCGGTGGGCATCCTCTCCGCCGTCAAGCGCGGCACGCTGTTCGACCAGGTTGTCGTGACGCTGACCATGGTGGCCGCGAGCGTGCCGAGCTTCTGGCTGGGCCTCATGCTCATCCAGGTCTTCGCCGTCGGCCAGGGCTGGTTCCCGGCCTCCGGCTATGGCGGGCCGGACACCTCCTTCCTCGAGCGGCTGCATCATCTCGTGCTGCCGGCCGTCGCCCTCGGCGTCGTCAATTCGGCGCTCATCACCCGCTTCACCCGCGCCGCCATGCTGGACGTGCTCGGCGACGATTACGTGCGCACAGCCCGCGCCAAGGGCGCGAGCGAGCGCCGCGTGATCCTGAAACATGCGCTGAAAAACGCGATGATCCCGATCATCACCGTCATCGGCCTTTCCATCGCTATGCTGGTGGCGGGCGCGGTCGTCACCGAGACGGTGTTCGGCCTGCCGGGCGTCGGCAATCTCGTGGTCTCGGCCGTGCTGCGCCGCGACTATCCCGTCATCCAGGGCACGCTGCTCGTCGTGGCGGCGATCTACGTGCTCATCAACTTCATCGTCGACATGCTCTACATCCTCGTCGACCCGCGGGTGCGCCTATGATGACCGGTTCCCTCACCCTTCCGATCGCGGCCAGCCTGCGCCGCCTGTTCCGCAACCGCGCCATCCTGTTCGGCGCGATCATCCTCCTTATCGTGCTGCTGGCCGCCATTCTCGCGCCGTGGATCGCCCCCTACGCGCCGAACAAGCTGTCGATCGTCAACAAGCTGAAGGCGCCGTCGCTGGCCAATATCTTCGGCACCGACGAATTCGGCCGCGACATCTTCTCCCGCGCCATCTATGCGGGCCGCATCTCGCTGCTCGTCAGCCTCGGCGTCGTCTGCATCTCCACCGTGCTCGGCGTGATCATGGGCGTTGCCGCCGGCTTCTTCCGCAAGCTCGATGCCCCGATCTCGCGGCTGCTCGACGCCATGATGTCCTTCCCGGACATCCTGCTTGCCATCGCGCTCGTCGCGGCCCTCGGCCCCTCGCTCTCGACGGTCATCCTGGCGCTCGGCATCACCTATGCGCCGCGCCTTGCCCGCATCGTGCGCGGCTCGACGCTGGTGCTGCGCGAACTGCCCTATATCGAGGCGGCCGTCGCCATGGGCCTGCCGACCTGGCAGATCCTGACCCGCCATGTGCTGCTTAACCTCGCCTCGCCCATCCTCGTGCAGGCCACCTTCGTCTTCGCTTCGGCGATGCTGGCGGAAGCGAGCCTGTCCTTCCTCGGCGTCGGCGTCTCCACCGACATGCCGACCTGGGGCACGATGCTCGCCTCGGGGCGCGAATACATGAACAACGCCCCCTGGCTGATGATCTTCCCGGGGCTCGCCATCGTCTTCTCGGTCCTTGCCCTGCAATTGCTCGGCGACGGGCTGCGCGATCTGGTCGATCCGCGTCTTGCGAAGGAAAGCTGACCATGTCTGCAACGGATAATGCAAGCCGGCCGGTGCTTTCGGTCGAAAACCTCACGACCTCCTTCAAGACCGCGGAAGGATGGCGCGCCGTCATCCGCGACATCAACGTTCAGGTTCACGCCGGGGAAACCGTCGCGATCGTCGGGGAATCCGGCTCGGGCAAGAGCGTCACGGCGCTGTCGACCATGCGGCTGCTCCCCGCCGGTCGGGCGCGCTGCGAAGGCCGCATCCTGCTCGAAGGCCGCGACCTTCTCCAGGCGAGCGAGGCGGAGATGCGCAGCGTGCGCGGCGGCACCATCGGCATGATCTTCCAGGAGCCGATGACCTCGCTCAACCCGGTCTTCACCATCGGCAACCAGATCGCCGAGGCGCTGGTGCTGCACCGCGACCTCTCGTGGACGGCGGCGGAGGCGGAAGCCCTCCGGCTGATGGAGCGCGTGCGCATTCCCGCGGCGAAATCGCGCCTCCACGAATATCCGCACAAGTTCTCCGGCGGCATGCGCCAGCGCGTGATGATCGCCATGGCGCTCGCCTGCCGGCCGAAGCTGCTCATCGCCGACGAGCCGACGACGGCGCTCGACGTCACCGTCCAGGCTGAAATCCTTCACCTCCTGCGCGAATTGCAGCGCGAGGAGAACATGGGCGTGCTCTTCATCACCCACGACATGGGCGTGGTGGCGGAGGTGGCCGATCGCACCGTCGTCATGCTCCGCGGCGACATGATCGAGACCGGCGCGACACCGGACATCTTCGCCGCGCCGAAGGCCGCCTATACGAAGGCCCTGCTCGCCTCCATTCCAAGGCTCGGCACGATGGGCGACGCGATTGCACCGCGCCGCTTTCCCGATGTCGATCCGGCGACGGGCACGGCAAGCGACGGCCGGGTCATGGAGCCCGTCGCCGATGATGTCAAACCTCTCCTCAAGGTAGACGCGCTCTCCGTCCGCTTCGCCCTGCCGCATGGCCAGATCCACGCCGTCGAGAACGTCTCCTTCGACCTTCGCCCGGGCGAGACCCTGTCGCTGGTCGGCGAGAGCGGCTGCGGCAAATCGACAACCGGCCGGGCGATCATGCGCCTTGTCGATCCCAGCAACGGGTCGATCGTCATCGACGGACAGGACGTGACGAAGGCGGGCTCAGGCGCGCTGCGTTCCATGCGCCGCAACACGCAGATGATCTTCCAGGACCCGTTCGCCTCGCTCAATCCGCGCATCACCATCGGCTCGGCGATTGCCGAACCGATGCTCGCGCATGGCCTGCTCGGCCGCAAGGAGGCCAAGGCGCGCGTCGCCGAACTGCTGGAGCAGGTCGGCCTGCCGGCGGCGGTGGCGACGCGCCATCCGCACGAATTCTCCGGCGGCCAGCGCCAGCGCATCTCGATTGCCCGCGCGCTCGCGCTGGAGCCGAAATTCATCGTCGCCGACGAGGCGGTCTCCGCGCTCGACGTGTCGGTGAAGGCGCAGGTCGCCAATCTCCTCCTAGACCTGCAGGAAAAGCACCGCCTCGCCTATCTCTTCATCTCGCACGACATGGCGGTGGTGGAGCGCGTCAGCCACCGCGTCGCGGTGATGTTCCTCGGCGAGATCGTCGAGATCGGCTCGCGCGCGGCGATCTTCGACAATCCGCAGCACCCCTATACCCGCCGCCTCATCTCCGCCGTGCCGATCCCCGATCCCGCGCGCCGCGGCCACCAGCCGCCGCCGCTCAACGAGGAGATCAAGAGCCCGCTGCGTCCGCACGGCTACGTGCCGCCCCGGCGAACCTATCGCGAGGTATCACCAGGCCATTTCGTTCAGGAGGCGAGCGCGGCAGCGGCGTGAGGCTCTCAAAAAAGACAAAGGGCCGGTTTCCGGCCCTTTGTCGCGTCAGCCCATCGGTGGCGAATGCTAACCGACGATGACGTCGGTCTTTTCAAACCGCGTGACGTCGATCAGGCCGATATCGGAGATGCGCAGTTCCGGGATCACCACCAGCGCCAGCAGCGAGTGCTGCATATAGGCGTTGTTGAGGGTGCAGCCGCAGGCGCGCATGCCGTCCACCAGGCGGTTGGCCTTCTCCGCCACGATTTCCGCGCGCTCGTCCGACATCAGGCCCGCGACGGGCAGCTCGACGAGGGCGAGCTCCCGCCCGCCGGCAATCAGCACGATGCCGCCGCCCACTTCCTGCAAGCGGTTGGCGGCCTGCGCCATGTCGGCCTTGTTCGTGCCGACGACGATCATGTGGTGGCTGTCATGCGCGACCGTCGAGGCCATGGCGCAATCGGTGTCGTAGCCGAAGCCGGAGACGAAGGCGTTGACCACGCCGCCGGTCGCCCGGTGGCGCTCGACCAGCGCGATCTGGCAGACATCGCCGGCACGATCCATCTGCACGAGGCCGGCCTTGACCGGCAGGCGGCGTTGCAGAGCCTTGGTCGGCGCCTGGTTCTCGACGACGCCGATCACCCGCACGTCCACCTCCGCGGCACCGCTTGCAGGAATGTCGAAGTCGGCGGCGGCAAGCGCCTTGCCGAGCTTAACCGTGTTCTTGGCACTCGCCGGATAGTCGTAGGCCGGAATGTCGGCGATGAGCGCGCCCTTTTCGGCCAGCAGGCGCCCGCGGGCGAACACCATCTCGACCGGCAGGGCCGCGAGGTCCGAGGTGACGATCAGGTCGGCGCGGCGGCCGGGGGCGATGGAGCCAAGCTCCCGTTCGAGGCCGAAATGCTGCGCGGTGTTGAGCGTCGCCATCTGGATCGCGGTCACCGGTTTCAGGCCCTGCGCGATGGCATGGCGGACAACCCGGTTCATGTGGCCGTCCTGAACCAGCGTGCCGGAATGGCTGTCATCCGTGCAGAGCACGAAGTTGCGCGGGTCGATGCCCCGTTCCGTGATGGCCTTGACCTGCGCCGCCACGTCGAACCAGGCCGAGCCGAGGCGCAGCATGGCACGCATGCCCTGACGAACGCGGGCGATGGCGTCGTCCACGGTGGTCCCCTCGTGGTCGTCGGCCGGGCCGCCAGCCGCGTAGGCATGGAAGGCCCGGCCGAGGTCCGGGGAGGCATAGTGGCCGCCGACCGTCAGGCGGGCGTTCTGCGTGGCGGCGATTTCCGCGACCATCTTGGGATCGTTCGCCGCGACGCCGGGAAAATTCATCATCTCGCCGAGGCCGACGATGTTCGGCCAGGCGAGTGCCTCGCGCACGTCCTCGGCGCTCAGCGTCGCGCCGGCATTCTCCAGGCCCGGCGCGCTCG
The DNA here is from genome assembly GCF_030733845.1 of Shinella zoogloeoides. NCBI lineage: Bacteria > Pseudomonadati > Pseudomonadota > Alphaproteobacteria > Hyphomicrobiales > Rhizobiaceae > Shinella > Shinella zoogloeoides. The sequence goes on along the minus strand of NZ_CP132312.1, from coordinate 77,302 downwards.
GCACGCAGCTCGGCACCTGCACGAAGATGTTGACGGGCAGGCTCTGCGCCTCGTCGTTCATCAGCTTGACGCCGGCCATGCCAAGCACGTTGGCGATCTCGTGCGGGTCGACGAACATGGTGGTCGTGCCGTGCGGAATGACCGCGCGGGCAAATTCCGTCACCGTCACCAGCCCGCTTTCGACATGCATGTGCCCGTCGCAGAGGCCGGGCACGAGATAGCGGCCCGCCGCATCCACGACCGTCGTCCCCTCGCCGATCGTGTGGCTGGCGTCCGGGCCGACATAGGCGAAGCGCCCGGCCGCGACCGCGATGTCGGTGTTCGGGACGATCTCGCCCGAATAGACGTTCACCCAGCGGCCGTTGCGGATGACGAGATCCGCGGGCTTGCGCCCCATCGCGACGTCCACCAGAAGCGGTGCGGTTTCAGACCATGATTGCAGCATTGCCGCCTATCCTTCCAATCCGAGTGTTCTGCGATCCGGCGGCGCTTGCGGCGCCGCCGGAGAAAATCATTGAACCTGCGCGACCAGCATCGCCGCCAGCGCCGCCACGAACCACATGACCGGCCGGACCTCTGACGGCTTGCCGAGCGCCAGCTTCATCACGACGAAGCCGATGATGGCAAGCGACAGGCCGAGCGTGATCGAGAATGTCAGCGGAATGAGCACGATGGCGAGGAAGGCCGGAATGGCATCCTCCATGTCCCCCCAGTTGATCCGCCCCATCGGCTCCGACATGAAGAGGCCGGTGAGGATGAGGACCGGCGCCGTGGCGATCGCCGGAACCAGCGACAGCAGCGGCGAGAGGAACAGGAACGGCAGGAACAGCAGGCCGGCGACGAAGGCGACGAGGCCGGTGCGCCCGCCCTGCGCGATGCCGGCGCCCGATTCCAGGTAGACGGTCGCCGGGCTCGTGCCGAGCGGGGCCGAGATGAGCGCCGCGACGGCATCGACATGCATCGATTCCTTCACGTTGCGCGGCATGCCGTTCTCGTCCTTCAGGTCGGCGGCTTCCGCCAGGCCGAGGAAGGTCGAGAGCGCCTCCACGAAATTGGTGAAGAGGAAGACGAAGATGAACGGCACATAGGCGAATTGCAGCGCGCCGATGAGGTCGATCCTGCCGACGAAGCTGAAGTCGGGCGCCGCGAAGAGGCCGCTCCAGTTGACCAGCGTGTGCATGTCGGGCACCCCGGCTGCAAAGGCGCTGCCATCGCCCCACCAGCGCCCGATCGGGATGGCGAGAAGGGTGGTGATGACCATGCCCGCCATCATGGCGCCGGGCACGCGGCGCACGACGAGCGCGGCCGTGATGATGAAGCCGGCGATGAAGGTGAGCGTGACGGGCGTGAACGGCGTCAGCGCGACGATCGTATCGGGATTGGCGACGATGAACTTGGCGTTCTCCAGGCCGATCAGCGCGATGAACAGGCCGATGCCGCAGGCGATGCCGTAGCGCAGGTCCTTCGGGATCGCCTCGATGACCGCGGTGCGCAGGTTGAGCACGGCAAGGATCGTGAAGAGCACGCCCGCCCAGAACACGCAGCCGAGCGCGATCTCCAGCGGCACGTTGGCGCCCATCACCATCGTATAGGCAAAGAGCGCGTTGATGCCCATGCCGGGCGCGACGAGAATGGGGCTGCGGGCGTAGAGGCCCATGGCGCAGCTGCCGATCAGGCTGACCAACACGGTGGCCGTGACGCCGGCGGAGAATGGAATGCCGGCGTTCTGAAGGATCGCCGGATTGACGACGATGACATAGGACGCCGCCAGGAACGTCGTCAGGGCGGCGATGATTTCCGTGCGGACCGTCGATCCGCTTTTTGTGACCTCAAACAGGCGGTCGATGGTGCCGCCGGGCCGGGATTGCGCCCGGCCCGCGGGTTCTTCCGCGACTTTCGATTGATAGTTCATGCTGTTCCTCCCCTTTTGAACCTCATCGAGCCGCTTGACGGTTCTCCTACTCCGCCGCAAGCGTGTTCGCCACGGCGGACCCGTCCGGGTCCAGCGGCGAAATGATCCGCAGATTGACGCAGTCGACGACGCCGAGATCGGTGATGGCGTAGTCGGGAATGGCGGTGATCTGCAGAACGAACATGTACATGAACGGCCAGGGCAGATCGCAGCCGAGGCCGCGCGCCGCTTCGTCCAGCCGCATCTCGGCCGCCGCCATCTCCTCCGGGTCGATGTCAGACACGATGCCGCCGATCGGAAGATGCAGGAACTCGACCACCTCGCCCTTGTCGACCACCACCTGGCCGCCATTGTTGGCGATGAGGTGGTTGATGGCGACCGCCATGTCCTGCGGGTCGGCGCCGATGCAGATGATATTGTTGTCGTCGGGCGCGGTCGAGCTGGCGATGGCGCCGGATTTCAGGTTGAAGCCGGAGGTGAAGGCGACCGGACGGTTCTCCGTCTTGCCGTAGCGCTCGACCACCGTGACATACTGTACGTTCTGGCTCGCATCGGCGAGAACCTTGCCGTCCACGACCGGCAGGGTGACGTCGCGGCGCGTGCGCACGAAAACCTTCTCCGGCGTGACGGCGATGGCCAGCACGTCGGCGGACGCGGCCTTGCCGGCGAAGGGCACGGCAATGTCGGCGGCCGTCAACGGCCTGGCCTTGACCGATTGCAGCAGGCCGGCGCTGCGTTGCGGCGGCACCAGTTCGATCGCCATCCGCCCGTCGCGGGCGGCAAGCGCGCCATTGGCCACCACCGCCTCGATGCGGAACTCGCGCAGGTCGTTGACGATGAGGATGTCGGCCGTGCGGCCAGGCGAGATCGAGCCGACCTTGTGGTCGATGCGCAGTGCCTCGGCGCCGTTGATCGTCGCCATCTGGATGGCGGCCATTGGCGAGATGCCCATGGCGATCGCCATGCGGACCATATTGTCAAGATGGCCGCGGGCGAGGATGTCGCTCGCCACCACGTCGTCCGTGCAGAAGCTGATGCGGCGTAGCGCCTTGACGCCCATCTCCGTGACAATGCGCAGGTTGTCGGAGAGGAAGTGGGAAATGGAGGATTCGCGCACGACGACATGCATGCCGGCGCGCAGCTTCTCCAGCATCTCCTCGGGCGTGTAGCTCTCATGGTCGGCGCGCACGCCGGACTGCATGTAGCCGTTGAGGCGCGCACCGCGGGTCATCGGGCAGCAGCCGAGCACCGGCAGGCGGCTCGCCTCACCGATCGCGATGGCCTGAAGGACGTCCTCGTCCTCCTCCTGGATGAATTCGCGCACCGTCTCCCAGATGCCGACGCATTCCGGCCAGTGGTGGGTGTCGCGGTGATCCCGAGGGCTGAAATAGTGGCCGACGGTGGAGCGCGGCATGGTGTAGGGCGTCTTGCACGGCGCGCCCCAGAATACCTTGAGCGGCGTTTCCTTCACCTCGTCGAGGAATTCGCGCGCCGCGTCCGGGCCGCCGACGACGATGATCTGGTCGAGGCCGGTCACGATGGACGTCGTGCCGAGCGGAACGACTGCCTTGGCGAAGCTGGTCAGCGAGAGCTTCGAGCATTCGACATGCAGATGCCCGTCGATCATGCCCGGCGCGAGATATTTGCCGGTCGCGTCGATGATCTCGGTCTCGGGTCCGATATATTCGCTGATATCGCCGACGGCGATGATGCGGTCGCGATAGATGGCGACGTCGGCCTGGTAGATCTCCTCGGAAACCACGTTGACCAGCCGGCCGCCACGAACGGCCACGGTTGCCTTGGACTCCCCGCCCGATGCGGCGCGGATGAATTCTCGAATGTCGGACATTCAAACCTCCCTTGTTCGATGGGAGTATTTCAGCCGCTTTCCGTTTGAACAACTGGCCGAATTGAGGCTATTATCGAACGTATCGTCCAATTTTTTGAACGAAATAGAGAGCGGGAATGGACCTTTCAGTGATCGACTGTTTCGTGAAAGTGGCGGACGCAAAGTCGATTTCCGCAGCTTCCCGCCTGCATCGCCTGCCGAAATCCACCCTCAGCCACCGGGTCCGTCAGCTGGAGGACCAGTTCGGCGTCGAGCTTTTCGTGCGCGAGGGCCACCAGCTGAACCTGACGGACGCCGGCTCCGAGCTGCTGCGCCATGCGCGAAAGATCCAGACGAGCTGCGACGACGCCGCGACGGCCATGGCCGAGATGCACCAGGAGGTCGCGGGAACGCTGCGGGTCGGCTCGACGGGCGAGTTCGGCACCACCATCACCTCCGAACTGCTCTATGCCTTCCAGAAGACCTATCCGCAGGTCATCCTCGACGTCGTGTTCCTCTCGGCCCGCCAGCCGTTCAGCGACGTTTCCGACATGGCGCTGGACGGCATCTTCCACTGGGGCGAACCGTCCGACGTCGATTATGTCAGCCGCCGGCTGGCGACGGCCTCCTACGGGCTCTATGCGAGCCCGGACTATCTCGCGCAGCACGGCCAGCCGGCAAACGCCGACGACCTTGCCCGCCACCGCGGCCTCATCTTTCGCAACACCACGCGGCTGCAGCCCTGGTATCTTTCCCGGCAAGGCGCGGAGGAAACCGAAATCCTGCCGCCCGCGAGCCTGATGGCGAACGACTACTGGACTCTCAAATATTTCGCCGTCGCCGGACAGGGCATTGCCTATCTTCCGGGCTTCTTCGTCGAGACGGAATGCCAGAGCGATCTCCTCCTTCCCGTCCTGCCCGAATGGCGCTCGCGCGAAACGGCGATCAACCTCATCTATTCGCGGCGCCGCCACGTTTCACGCCGCTTCAAGGCCTTCGTCGGCTTCTGCCTGGAGTTCTACCGCCGACGCGAGCGCGACCAGATCCCGCGCTATTTCGTCGAGAAGATCGCCCCGAGATAAGGCGGCCGGATATCGACAAGACCAGGTGGGGACCCTACGATCGCCGCGCATGTGCGGGCCGATGCCTGCCAAAGACGGAAAGCGGAATGATCATGTCCCTGCCCCAGAAAATCGGCTTCATCGGAACCGGCGCCATCACCGACGCCATGGTGCGCGGCCTCCTTGCCGAACCCGCCGCCGTGCCCCATGTCATGGTGTCCCTGCGCAGCGCGGAAACCTCCGCAAGGCTGGCCGCCGATTTCCCGGCCGTTCTCGTTGCCAGCGACAACCAGGCAATCATCGACGGCTGCGATACCGTCGTGCTGGCGATCCGCCCGCAGATCGCCGAGGAGGTCGTCCGACCCTTGCATTTCCGTGATGGCCAGAAGGTGATCAGCGTGGTCGCCGCGACCGGCCGGCCTGCCCTTCTCGACTGGATCGGCGCGGACGTGCGCCTTGCCCAGGCGATCCCCCTGCCCTTCGTCGCCCGGCGCAAGGGCGTCACCGCGATCTATCCGCCGGATGCGGATACGGCGGCGGTCTTCAACGTGCTCGGCAATGCCGTCGCGTGCGAGACCAAGGAGGAATACGACCTTCTGGCCGCCGCCAGCGCCCTGATGGCGACCTATTTCGGCGTCATGCACCGCACGACCGAATGGCTCGCCGAAAACGGCCTGCCGGAAGAAAAGGGCCGCGCCTACCTCGCACCTCTCTTCGCCGGCCTGTCGGAAACGGCGCTGACAGCTGCGCGAGATGCCGATTTCATGGATCTCAGCGGCGAATTCGCCACCAAGGGCGGCCTGAACGAGCAGGTCTTCACCGATTTCGAAAAGCACGGCGGCAGCCGCGCCATCATGCTCGCCCTCGACCGGGTCCTCACGCGAATTCGCGGATAGTCCGCAAGCTAACCAAACACAGCCAAACCATTCCATTTCGGCGATAAAAACCTTCGCTGCGTAGAATTTTTTTCTTAAAACATGGACATTGCGGCGCGAGTATGCCAGAAGATGTCCACATTGCGACGCGCTATCGTATTTACGAAGCCTTTCGGCCTGCGCGTCTTCCCATCCCGCTGATTGCTTCATCAGCTTTCAACAGACGAAGGAGAGCGCCCCGCTTCCGGAGCCGGGCCCGATACAATATGGCATTTGCAACTGAGAGCGAACTCTCGGCAAACGACCGACCGGTCAAGATCAGCATCAAGAACGTTTTCAAGGTCTTCGGCGAACGGCCGGAGAAGGCCCTCGAACTTCTGAGGGCCGGCAGGACCAAGGCCGATATCCACGCGGCGACGGGCTGCACCATCGGCGTCAACGACGCCACCTTCGACATCCGCGCCGGCGAAATCTTCGTCATCATGGGGCTTTCCGGCTCCGGCAAGTCCACCATGCTGCGCCTCATCAACCGGCTGATCGACCCCACGTCCGGGTCGATCGAGATCGAAGGACGCGACGTCGCGACAATGCCGCGCAACGAGCTGATCGCGCTGCGCCGCCGCGACATCAGCATGGTCTTCCAGTCCTTCGCGCTCCTGCCCAATCGCACCGTCCTCGACAATGCCGCCTTCGGGCTCGAAGTCGCCGGCGTCGGTGAGGCCGAGCGCAAGCAGCGCGCCCGCGCCGCGCTCCGGGCCGTCGGGCTGGAGGGCTACGACGACAGCCGCACCGATCAGCTTTCCGGCGGCATGAAACAACGGGTCGGGCTTGCCCGGGCGCTCGCCGGCGAGCCGACCGTGCTCTTGATGGACGAGGCCTTTTCCGCGCTCGATCCGCTCATCCGCACGGAGATGCAGGACGAACTGGTGCGCCTCCAGGCCGAGCACAGCCGCACCATCGTCTTCGTCAGCCACGACCTCGACGAGGCCATGCGCATCGGTGACCGCATCTGCATCATGCAGAACGGCGCGGTGGTACAGGTCGGCACCCCCGACGAGATCGTGCTGAAGCCCGCCAACGACTACGTGCGTTCCTTCTTCCGCAATGTCGACGTCTCGCAGGTTTTCCGCGCCGGCGATGTCGCCCGCAAGACGCAGGTGACGATCATCGAGCGCCAGGGCGTTTCCGCCGCCGCGGCGCTGGAACGCATGGAACACTACGACCGGGACGTCGCCATCATCCTCGGCCGCGACAAGACCTACCACGGCATGGTCAGCCGCAATTCGCTGATCGAAACCACGCGTGACGGCGCAAGCGATCCCTACAGGCGGGCCTTCCTACCGGACATCGAGCCTATTCCCGCGTCGGAAAGCCTGTCCAACGTGCTCGGGAAAGTCGCCGCAAGCGCCGTTCCGGTGCCCGTTGTCGACGAAGCCAACCGCTATCTCGGCTCCATCAGCAAGTCGGCGCTTCTCGAAACGCTCGATCGCACCGCCTGACCCAGCCAGTTCGGAGACAATTTCATGACTTTCGATATCGGTGACGGCGTCGATAGCGCCGTCAACTACATCCTCGACAATTTCGCCCCGCTGCTCGACATGATCGCGGCCGCGATCGGCGCGGTGACCAACGGCATCCAGGCAGCACTGCTGGCGACGCCGATGCCCCTCGGCCTTGCGATCCTCGTTCTGCTTTCACTCTGGCGCGTCGGGTTCGGCTTTGCCGCGTTCACCGCCGTCTCGCTCTGGCTCGTCGATCATATGGGCCTGTGGTCCGCGATGATGGAGACGCTGTCCCTGGTGCTCGCCTCCACGCTGGTCGCCATGGTGACCGGCCTGCCGCTCGGCATCGCCATGGCGCGCAGCGACAGGGTCGCGGCGGTCGTGCGGCCGGTGCTCGATCTCATGCAGACCATGCCCGCCTTCGTCTACCTGATCCCCGCCGCGATGTTCTTCGGCCTCGGCGCCGTGCCCGGCACCATCGCGACCGTCATCTTCTCGATGCCGCCCGTCGTGCGCCTCACCAATCTCGGCATCCGCCAGGTGCATGCGGAATTCATCGAGGCCGGCAACGCCTTCGGCTGCACCGCCGCGCAACTGCTCTTCAAGGTGCAGCTTCCCAACGCCCTGCCCTCCATCATGGCCGGCATCAACCAGACGATCATGCTCTCGCTGTCGATGGTGGTGATCGCCTCGATGATCGGCGCGGGCGGCATCGGCAACACGGTGCTGACCGGCATCCAGCGGCTCGATGTCGGCACCGGCTTCGAGGGCGGCATCGCCGTCGTCATTCTCGCGGTGATCCTCGACCGGATCACCCAGAGCCTGGGAAAGGAACGCGCCGGTCTCTGGCGCAGCCTTTTCCACCGTCAGGCGCAACAGCCGGTGGCCTCCACCGCGACAGCCTGAAAATGGCGGCCTCGAGCGCCGCCCAATGCGAACCTTCAAAAAGGAGCAACCATGTTCAAGACCCTCGTTACGATCGGCCTCGCGGCCGGGATCACCGCCGGTACGCTCAGTGCCGCGTTTGCGCAGGACAAGGCGCCGGTGAAGATCGGCTGGGCGGCCTGGTCCGATGCCGAATTCGTCACCAAGCTCGCCGCCAAGCTCATCAAGGACGAGCTTGGCCAGGAGGTTGAGCTGGTCCAGACCGACGTCGCGCCGCTCTACCAGGGCGTTTCCCGCGGCGATCTCGATGCCATGATGATGGCCTGGCTGCCGGAAACCCATGCCGACTATTTCGCCAAGGTGAAGGACAAGGTGACGACGCTTGGCACCGTCTATGACGGCGCCAAGCTCGGCTGGGTCGTGCCCAAATATATCCCCGAGGAGGCGATCTCCTCCATCGATGACCTCAAGAAGGATGACGTGAAGGACAAGCTGAAGGGAAGCATCGAGGGCATCGACCCCGGCGCCGGGCTCACGCGCCTTTCCGAAAAGGCCGTCAAGGACTACGGGCTCGACGCCTACAAGCTGCAGATCTCCAGCGAGGCCGGCATGCTGACGACCGTCGACCGGGCGATCCGCAAGGAAGACTGGTTCGTCGCCACTTCCTGGAGCCCGCACTGGATGTTCGGCAAATACGAGCTTCGCTACATCGACGACCCGAAGGGATCGCTCGGCAAGGCCGAACATGTCGACGTGATCGCCCGCAAGGATTTCGAGAAGGACAATCCTGAAGTCGCCGGCTTCCTGTCGCGCATGAAGCTGCCGATCGGCGATCTCGAGGCCGCGATGTTCGCGGCGCAGGAGACCACCTACGAGAAGGCCGTCGACAAGTACATCGCGGACCATCCGGACCAGATCAAGGCCTGGCTCGCCAAGGAAGACGGCTGACGCCGAGAAGCAATTGCGCCTCGCGGACATCTCCGCGAGGCAGTCCCTGTCCGAACAATGGAGCACGACATGTACAACGACGCCACTTTCGCCTCTCGGACCGCAGTCGATACGGCCTACGACACGATGGGCGGACGCATCTCGCTGGCGCGCGACGCGGTCGGCCTCTCCGTCGAGGAGATTTCCGCCATTGCCGGCGTGACGGTCGAGACCTGGACCAACTGGGAAAACGACCGGTCGGAGCCCCGCGCCAACCGTCTCGACATGCTGGCCCGCATCCTGCAGGTCAGCATCGCATGGCTGCTCGACGGGCAGGGCAAGGGACCGGCGGAGGCGCAGTAGCGCAGGGCGGGCGCAACCGTTCGTAGTGCGGGTCGTTGCGCGTTAAACGCGTGTCGGGAAAACGCATTTTTCCGACAACGGGCTTGCCCGCGGGCGTCCTGTCCCAAGGTGGAGCAGAGGGAGGGATTCCCCTTCTGCTTCATGAAGGATTTGATTCAAATCGGCGCAAACGCGTTAACCACTCATAAATCTCGATGCGTCTCGCAACCCATGGCCGGTAGGCCCATTCCGATGGGCGGCTACCTTGGCACCGCTCCATGAGGGAGCCGATTCGAGGTGCCATAAAATGCCACAACAGACCTGTCGCCGTCTGACCGCCGACCCCACGCCGACCGAGCGCCTCATGCGCGCCATCGACGATATAGACAAGAAACTGGAATTGGCCCGGCTGCACGGTCAGCCGGCTCCGATCAGCGCCTATCGCGCCCGGCGCATCCTTCAAAGGGCGCTTGCGCGATGCCGTACGCGCGCCGGCACAAATCCCCCATCGGCCGGTTGATCGCGATGCCAAAAACGAAAAAGCCTGCCGCGGGAGGAGGTGCGGCAGGCTTTTCGAAAAGAATGAACAGCGACTGGGAGGAGGAGTGCCGCTGTTCCGACAGACGTTCCCTGGGAGGAGAATGGGACCGTCTGAAACACGAAGCTCTGCGGGAGGAGATGCATTGCTTCGATGGAGAGGATCATAAACCAGCCATCCGTATTGAACAGCCATTATGCTGCAGTGCAGCTATGCACGGAGCTCATGCCGGACGACGATCCGTGCGCTGCTCTGCCACCAGACGGGTCTGGGACAGCAAAAAAGCCTTCGTTTGCGGGCGGACCCGCTCCATGAGACTTGCGCGCACGCGGGCATGATAGTGATCGAGAAAAGCCGCCTCCTCGGGGCTGAGCGCATCGAGATCGGCCATCGCAAGGTCGATCGGCGCCAGCGTCAGCGACGAAAAACGGCAGAAGCCGGCGCCGTCGGCGACAACCTCCACCTGGTTTTCGATGCGCATCCCGAACGCGCCTTCCTCATAGTAGCCGGGCTCCACCGTCATGATGTTGCCGGGCACCAGGCCGTGAAGGTTCGGTTTCCGGTCGAAGCGGTGCGGATATTCGTGCACGAGCAGGTTATGGCCGACCCCGTGGCCGGTGCCATGGTCGTAGTCGAGGCCCACCTCCCACAGCGCCCGGCGCGCGAAGGCATCGAGCTGATGGCCTTGCGTGCCGGACGGGAAGCGCACCGACATCAGCGACACGAACCCCTTCAGCACCGCCGTATAGGCCTTGCGCATCCTGGGGCTCGGGGCGCCGATCATCAGCGTCCGTGTCAGGTCGGTGGTGCCGTTCAGATATTGCCCGCCGGAATCCACCAGATAGGGCGCGGCCGTATCGATCGCGGCATTGGTCTCCGGCCGGGCCGCATAATGACACATGGCCGCATTGGCGCCGGCGGCGGAAATCGTGCGGAAACTGGGCTCGATGAACCCGGTCCGCTCCTTGCGGAAGGCAAGCAGCCGTTCCTCGGCCTCAAGCTCGGTCAGAGCCGCCGCCCTGCCCCGTCGTGCAGGAACTTCGGCCGCCAGCCAGGCGAGGAAATCGGTGACGGCGATCCCGTCCTCCAGATGGCAGTCGCGATATCCCCGCAATTCGGCCGGTGTCTTTGCCGCCTTGGCGAGGGTGATCGGGCTCGTCTGCGCCGCGAGCCTGCCGCCCGCGGCGAGGATGGCCGCGCGGACCGCCTGCGGTGCGAAATCCGCATCGACCAGCGCGGTCCTTTCCACCGCCGTCGCCGCCAGCCGGTCGAGAAAGCGATCCGGCGGCAAGAGCGTCACATCGTCCAGTTCATAGGCATCGAGGTCGTTGCCGAGCTTGCGGCGGTCCACGAACCATTCGACGCGGTTGTCCGAACCGAGCAGGAGGAAAGAATGCGGTACCGGATTCATCGGAACGTCGGAACCGCGCACGTTCAGCAGCCAGGCAATGTTATCAGGCAGCGTTTCCACCAGAAGGTCGGCCCCCCGCTCGCGCAGGCCTTCGGCGATACGCGCACGCTTCTGTAGAACCGTTTCGCCGGCAACCTCCGGCGGCATCGCGCGGATCGCGCCGAGCGGGCGGGCCGGCCGCTCGCGCCACACGGCATCGAAGGGATCGGTATCGAGCGGCACCAGTTCCGCCCCCGCCGCCGAGCAGCCGGCCGCGAGCCGGTCATAGAGGCTGCCGGCGACGAGCATGGAATCGATGCCGATGCGCCAGCCCGGCCGGGCATGGGTCTTCAGCCAGCGGTCGAGCGGATCGTCGTGCAGGTGGCGGACCTCGAAGAGCGCGGGATCGACCTCCTGCCGCACCTGAACCTGATAGCGGCCGTCCACGAAGAGCAGCGCATTGTCCTCTAGCACGAGCGCAAGGCCCGCCGAGCCGGTAAAGCCGCTGAGATAGTGCAGGCAATCGTCCCGTGGCGCCGTGACCTCGCTCTGGTGGGCATCGGTGCGCGGCACGATAAGCCCGTCCAACCCGGCCGCACCCAGCCAGCCGCGCAGCGCCGCCAGCACCGGCGCACGGTCGTTCTTCGTCATGATCTGTCCAGTCTCTTTCTAGCCGTCCGCCTTCAGCGGCCCGCCCTTTTCGGCGACCAGTTCGACAAGTCGCTCGAAGACAGCGCCGGACTGGCGAATGCCGTCATGCTCGAACTCGTTGGTGATCCAGAAATCCAGATTGCCGACCGCTCGCGCCGTTTCAAGCGAAAGCCCGGCATCGACATACATGTCGTCATGGTAGATCACCGCCGAGACGGGGACCGCATTGGCGGCAAGCCGGGCCTTGTCGTAGAGCCGGCTGTGGCGTGGGCGGCGGGCGAGCGCCTCCGCGGCGGCGCGGAACGGCCGCAACAGCGCGATCTCCTCGAACATCGAGGGATAAATCATCTCGCCGGTGAAGAGCAGCGGGCGCGCCTTGGCGTCGAATTCGGGGAATTCGCCGAGCAGCCGCTCCGCCGACCAGCCCGTTGCGCCTTCGTCTTCGCCGTAGATCGCTTCGTGGATGGCGGCAAACAGCGGATTACCGTGATAGGCGGTCGCATGCATGAGGGAGGCGAGGAACTGGTCGGACAGCCGGTCGCCGGCAAAAGCCTCGTCGAGCAGCCAGTGAATGTTCTCGAAGCCCGGCCCCATGCCGAAATCCATGCCGAGGCTCTGGAAACGGCGGACCGACAGGCGGTCGCCATCGGGCAGCAGCACGTCGTGGGCATCGATGAAATCGGCAATGCGGGCGACCAGCGCACGATCGTCAGGATAACGCTTGTAGAACGCCTCGTTCTTGGCCCGCACACGGGGATAGGTATGTCGGTAGACCGCGTCGGCCGAGGGATCGAGGCTCGGCATGCCGCCGGCGATGTAGCATGCCGAAAGCCCCTCGGGCGCGCGGCTGAGATAGGTGAACGTCAGGAAACCGCCATAGCTCTGGCCAAGCGTCTGCCAGCGCACCCCGCCGAAGACGGCCTTGCGCAGGTGCTCTAGGTCGTCGACGATGGAATCGGCACGCAAGCACGCGAGGTAATCCGCGCCCGCCTCCCCGTCGAAGCCGGCGATCGTCGCCGCGTCGACCGGCGTGGAGCGGCCGGTTCCGCGCTGGTCGGGCAGGATGACCCGGTGCGTTTTCAGCGCCTTGTGCAGCCAGGGCGGGCCGCCGCGCGTCGGCCGTGGCGATTTTCCGCCCGGTCCGCCCTGCAGGAAGCAGATGAGCGGCAGCGTCTCGTCCTTGCGTACGGGATCGACCACCTCGCGGGCGAAGATCTCGATGGTGCGGCCGGCCGGCTGTGTCCAGTCGAGCGGCACGGTGACGACATGGTCGCGGATATGCATGCCGGGAATGGTGTATTCGGAAACGATCATGGGAAGTCCTCAACGTACCCGCGGGTCGAGCAGCACATAGAAAAGGTCGACGACGATGTTGGCGATCACGATGAACAGCCCGCCGAGCAGCACCACGCCGATGATGATCGGCCGGTCCTGGTTGGCCACCGCCTGCACGGCGAGCGCCCCGACACCCTGAAGGCCATAGACCTGCTCGATGATGATGACGCCGCCGAGCAGCATGGCGATATCCGCGCCGAGTTGCGTGACGAGCGGCGTCAGCGCCGCGCGGAGGCCATGTTTCCACACGACGCGGCGCTCGGAAAGCCCCTTGGCGCGGGCGGTGCGAATATAGTCCTCGCCCATCACCTCCAGCATCTGGCCCCGGGTGAGGCGCGCGTAGACGGCGGCCATGGTCAGAGCCAGCGTCGTCCACGGCAGCGCCAAATGCCAGGCCCATAGCGCGGGGTTGCTCGTCAGCGCCTTGTAGCCGCCGGCCGGGAACAGGGTGAACCCCGCCTGTTTCGGCAGGAAATAGAGGAGGTACAGCGACATCATGCCGAGCACGAAGGTCGGGAAGCTGAGGCCGACCAGGATGAAGGCCTGCCCCAGCCGGTCCCGCAGGCTGCCGGCATGGCGCGCCGACATGATGCCGATCGGCACACCGATGGAAAGCCACAGCACCGCGCCGCCGAGCACCAGCGAGAGCGTCACCGGAATGCGCCGCAGGACGATCGGCGCGACGGGCTGCTGGTTGCGGTAGGAGAAGCCGAGATCGCCGGAGAGCGCCTTGCCCATGAAGGCGCCGTACTGGACGAAGATCGGCTTGTCGACACCGAGGTTCTTGCGGATCTGTGCGAGCTGGCTTTCCGTCGCCTTGTCGCCGGCGATCATGCGGGCCGGATCGCCGGGCGCAACGAAGAACAGGAAGAAGACGAAGGCCGAGAGGACGAGCAGGACGCCCGCGCCGAAGGCGACGCGGCGGGTAAGGAACCGGATCATCGCTTTGCGGCTCCCTTCGGCCGGCGCTTCAGGTGGCGGGCGGTCCGCGCGCTCTTCGGATCGAGCGCATCGCGCAGGCCGTCGCCCAGGATGTTGAAGGCCAGCGTCGTCATGAGCAGCGCCGTGCCGGGCACGAAGACCAGCCACCAGGCGACGAGATAGAGCGAGTTGGACGAGGCGTCGGCCAGCATTCCACCCCAGCTCGGCGTCGGCGGCACGATGCCCATGCCGAGGAAGGAGAGCGTCGCCTCGAAGACGATGGAATTGGGGATCTGCATCGTGGTGTAGACGATGATGGGCACCGCGAGGTTGGGCAGGATGTCGACGACCATGATCGACAGCGGCCCCGCGCCGAGCGAGCGGCTGGCCTGCACGAAATCCTGCCGACGGAGCGAGATCACCTGACCGCGGATGACGCGCGCCATGGGCGCCCAGCTGAAGAACACGATGACGGCGACGCTGAGGGTAAGGCTCGGCCCGAAGGCGGAAACCAGCGCGAGCGCGCACAGCAGGAACGGCACGCTCATCACGAGGTCGGTGACGCGGCTGAGGACGAGATCGACCGTGCCGCCGAAATAGCCGGCCGTCGTGCCGATGACGACCGCGATGAACGAGGCGATCAGCGAGGCGAAGACCCCGACGAGCAGCGAGACCTGCGCGCCGTAGGCAAGGCGCACCAGCACGTCGCGGCCGAGCTGGTCCGTGCCGAGCCAGAATTCCGCTCCCGGCCCGACGGGAATGCCCGCCGGCGAAAGACCGGTATCGCGGAACTGCTCGATCGGCGAATGACCGGTCATCGCGGCGACCAGCGGCGCGCCGACGGCAAGGAGAATGATTGCAAGGATGACGGTGAAGGCCATCATGCTCGCCTTGTCGCGCCTCAGCCGCCGCAGCGTCAGCTCGAAGGAGCCGCGCTGGACGATTTCGCTTTCCGCAAGCGGTTCTTTCGCCACGCTTTCGCTCATGATGCCACCTGCAGCCGCGTTTCGACCAGTGAGCGCCGTTCCTTCTCCTCGAAGACAGGGATCGTCTTGGACGCCGCCAGCAGCGTCTTCGTATAGGGGTGCTGCGGGGCGGCGAACAATCGCTCGGCGGTCTCCAGCTCGACGATCCTGCCGCCCTGCATGACGGCGATGCGATCACACACATGGCGCACGACCGAGAGGTCGTGGGAGATGAAAAGATAGGTCAGGCCCAGTTCACGCTGAAGGCGGCGCAGCAGGTTCAGCACCTGCGCCTGGATCGACACGTCCAGCGCCGAGACCGGCTCGTCGCAGATGATCAGTCCCGGATTCAGCGCCAGGGCCCGCGCGATGCCGATCCGCTGGCGCTGGCCACCGGAGAATTCCGAGGGGAAGCGGTTATAGTGCTCGGGGTTGAGCCCGACGATCTCCATCAGCTCGCGCACCTTGGCCCGGCGCGCCTCGCCGGAGGCGATGCCATGCAGGCGGAAGGGATCGCCGATGATGGCGCCCACGCGCCGACGCGGGTTCAGCGAGCCGAACGGATCCTGGAACACGAGCTGGACCTGCTGGCGCATCTCCCGCCATTGCCGGGCGTCGAGCGCGCCCATGTCGCGGCCGAGCACCCGGACGCGGCCGGACGTCGCCGGCGTGAGGCCCGCGACGATGCGGGCGAGCGTCGATTTCCCGCAGCCGCTCTCGCCGACAAGGCCCACGGTCTCGCCCCGCCCGATGGTCAGGTCTATGCCTTTGAGCACGTCGAGCGACCGCTTTGGACCGAAGAAGCTGCCGATCTGATAGGTCAGGCGCACATCCTCGATTTCCGCGACCGGTTCGGCGGCAACCGCCTGCACAGGGGCAGCAACCGCTTTGGCCGCAGGCCTTGCCTTTCCGGCCCCCTCCTCCAGCCAACAGAGGGATTCCACTCCGTCGCTATAGAGGCGCAGCGGCGGCGGCTCGTTCGAACAGCGCGGCAGCGCCTCGGCGCAGCGCGGCGCGAAAACGCAGCCAGCGGGCGTTGCGAGCAGGCTCGGCGGCCGGCCGCTTATCGGGGCGAGCTCCGTGCCCGGCCGGTAGCTCGCAGGCGTGGAGCGCAGGAGGCCCGCGGTGTAAGGATGGGCCGGCCGGCGAAACACGTCGGCGGCGCGCCCGTATTCCAGCCGATGGCCGGCATACATCACCATGACGTCGTCGGCGACGCTCGACAGCAGCCCCAGATCGTGGGTGATGAGGATGACCGTCGTGCCGAAATCCCGCCGCATCGCATCAAGCAGCGATACGATCTGCGCCTGCACCGTCACGTCGAGCGCCGTCGTCGGCTCATCGGCGATGACGAGCGCCGGCTTCAGGATGAGCGCCATGGCGATCATCACGCGCTGACGCATGCCGCCGGAGAATTGATGAGGATAGTCGTCGAACCGGTCGGCCGGCGACGGGATGCCGACCTTGCCGAGCATGTCGATCACCCGCGCCCGCGCCTCGGCCGCGCTCACCTTCTCATGTGCGTGCACCATCTCGGCGATCTGCGCGCCGATCGTGTAGAACGGATGCAGGCTGGAGAGCGGGTCCTGGAAGATCATGCCGATGCGCCCGCCCCGCAGCCGGCGCATCTCCTCCTGCGGCAGGCCGACCAGGTTTCGCCCCTCGAAGAGCACCTCGCCGCCGATTTCCGCATTGGCGAGCAGCCCCGTCACGGCCTGCGTGAGCACGCTCTTGCCGGAGCCGGATTCCCCGGCGATGCCGAACAACGAGCCTGGCCGGACGGAAAACGAGACGTTGCACACCGCATGCACCACCCCGTCCTCGGTCGGGATGTCTACGGTAAGACCCTTGGCTTCGAGAATGGTCACAGCCGACCCTGTTTTCTTCTGACGGAAGATGGTCCGGCGCCGCGAGAACCGCGACGCCGGCAAAGAGGCATGGCGCTCAGCGCTCCAGCCAGAGGTTCGTCCAGTCGCCCTCGACGCCCAGCGCATAGGGCAGGAAGTTCTTCACGGCCTCGCTGCGATAGCGCGGGTTCTTGTTGGCGATCAGCGGCACGACCGGCGCATCGGCCATCACCAGCTCGTCCACCTCGGCCCACAGCTTGCCCGTCTCTTCCGGCGTGGTCGCGTTGATCGCCCGCGCGGCGATCTCGTTGGCCTTCGGATTGTTGTAGTCGGTGTAGTTGTAGGTCTGGTGCGTGCCGTCGAAGGTGAATTGCGGCTGGAAGACGGAGCGTGCCGCGCCGCCGACCCAGTCCGGCGTCCAGCCGACCGGCGCGATGTCCCAGGTCCCCTCCTTGGTGTTGACCGGGTTGGTCATGAACTTGGAATAGTAGTCGGCCGCCGTCACCGGGGTCATTTCCAGCGTGATGCCGGCACGCGCCATGCTGGCCTGGATCGTCGCGGCGGTCGCCACTTCGAGATCCTTGTTGCGATAGGGCATCTTCAGCGTGATACCATCAGGGAAGCCGGCTTCTGCCAGCAGGGCCTTCGCCTTTTCCGGATCGCCCTTCGCATCCGGCGAGGGATAGAGATCGAACTTGTGGTGGCCGAGAACGCCGATGCCGAAGATGCCGTTCGCGGGCTCGGCGACGGTCGCGCCGCCCCATTGCTGGACGATCGCCGCCTTGTCCACGGCATATTGCAGCGCCTGGCGAACGCGCAGATCCTTCAGCGCGCCCTTGTTGTTGTCCGATACCGTGTTGATGAACAGGAAGTTCGTGTTGCCGGCGGACATGGCCGTCAGTTTCTCGTCACCCGTGGCGGCCAGCGTCGCCAGGATCGCGGTCGGTACGTTGATGTCGTAGGCGAGATCCGCGTCGCCCGACTGAAGCTGCTGCATGATCGCATCGGCCTGGAGACCCATGGTGATGTCGATCTCCTCGACATAGGCCTTGCGCAGCTGGTCGCTCTCGGCCTTCCAGGCCGGATTGCGCACGAGCTTCAGGCTGGTATCGGGCGTGTATTCGCCGATCGTATAGGGACCGTTGCCGACGAAGTTGGCGCGGTAGTCCGGGCTGTCGGGAATGTAGTCCAGCGTTTCGATCGCCGCCGCGGCGGGCATCGGCAGCGAGAGCATGTAGACGAAATCGCCGGCACGCTCCTTGAGCTTGAAGACCACGGTCGCATCGTCAGGCGTCTCGATGCCGGAAACGTCGTTGCCCTCGATATAGGCCTTCATGGCCTCCACCGTCGGCTCGACCTTGGAGAAACCGTCGCAGAACTCGCCGAGGCCGGAGATCAGCGCCGTGAAATAGGTCAGCGTCGACGCCTGCATATGCGGATTGCACAGGCGCTTGAAACCACGCTCGACATCGGCCGACGTGACCTGGCGCGCCCCGGAAGGCGCATTCCACATCGCGCCTTCGCGCAGCTTGAACGTATAGGTGAGACCCTCCTCGGCCGGCTGCGGCACCTCGGTCGCAAGGTCCCCGACCGGCTTGATCGCCACTTCGGCGTCATTGGAGGCCTCGTAGCTCACCAGCTGCCGGGAAATGGCGCGCATGAGATTGTTGGTGGGCACCATGCCGGCCAGCGCCGGATCCATGTGGTCGGGCTCGCCCGTCGCCAGGATGCGCAGCACGCCGCCGACCTGCGGCTCCTCCTGCGCCAATGCGCCACCGGCCGCAAGCATCGCGACCACGGCGACCGACGCCATCAGAGGCATTCCGTTCCTGTACATGCGCATTGGCTCCTCCCTCGAGTTCCCATCTCAGATCGTGAAGTCATTACTCAAAAATTGAAGCATTGCAAAAGAAATTAAAGTTCGGTAGTGAAATTTCTACAGGCGGCAGAAGCGGACGAACCGGCTTGGTTCGATGCAGCAAAAACCCCGGCAAGGCCCGGTTTCGCCGATCGACATCGCAGATGGCTTGCCTCATATCTTGAGCAGATCATCCACGCGGCAAACCAGGTTTTCCAATGTCGTCAGAACCGAAAGCGAGGCAGGCAGACGTGACAGACAGCGTCGCGGAAGAAACCCTCGGCAAGAAGATCCGCAAGCGCCGCCGCGCCATCGACATGACGCTGCAGCAGGTGGCCGACCGCGTCGGCCTTTCCATCGGCTTCCTGTCCCAGATCGAGCGCGGCGCCTCGACGCCCTCGCTGGCCTCGCTCTGCAACATTGCTGAGGCGCTCGGCACAAGCATCGACACCTTCGTCAAGCCGCCGCAACAATCGGGAACCGTGTCGCGCCACGGCAAGCGGGAGGCCTTCAGCCTGGGCGACACCAGGCGCACCTACGAATTCCTGGGCGCCGCGTTCCCGGACGCGAAGCTGCATCCGACCCTCGTGCGCCGCCCGCCCGGCCATGTCTCGGAGATCATGCACAACAAGGGGGAGGACTTCGTCTATGTCCTCGAAGGCAGCATGCTGCTGGAGATAGACGGCGAGCGTCACATCCTCAACAAGGGCGACTCCCTGCATTTCCAGTCGCATCTGCCCCACCGCTCCGCGACGCTCGGCACCGAGACCACGCTGGAACTGTGGATCCGCACGCAGCCGCTTTTCCCGTAACGCCGCAAGGATCAAGAAGCCACAAAGCTTCACGACTTGTCGCCTGCCGGCCTATCGGCTCTCTCGATCGCATTTACAACCTAGAGGCACAATCAGCGAACGTAGTGGCGCTTGCGCAGAGCTGCGCACGTCGCCGCGCTCGCCTCCCGCGGGTAACGCCCGAATTTGGATTGTAATTCGGACTCACTGGACGCCATGAGGCTGCCTCGCAGAAATGCAGCCGGTTGCATCTCACACATCTAATTGTTTTAGAATGGTATTTTCGCCAAAATACAAAGCTTGGCTTGCTCGTCAATGCAATCAAAGGATGTTTATTAAAAATTAACTCCCGTTATAAGTTAACCAACTATTTACGATTCGCTTAACTCCTATGGTCGCATGCGCTAAATCATCTCAACCGGAGGTGATAAAGCATGGTCGATTTCGAAAGAGACGCAAACAACCGCGATGCAGCAGGAAATGCATCCAATGGTAGAATAATAGTCGTGCCGCCGGCGCTTTGCCCGGCGTCCGATTTCGAGGCACAGGAGACAGTGTCGGACCATGCGGACACGAGCCATCTCCGGGCGAAAACGCCGCCTCCGGCACCCCAGGCGCTGATCGGCGGCCTTGCGATTACGGCGGTCGATCGCCAGGCGGCGGCCGCGCTGATGATCGCCGCGGCGCGGCGGCGGGGCGAGCGCCCCTTCTACTCAACCTCGGCGAATGGCGAGGTCCTCGCCCGGGTCCATTCGAACAGCACCATTGCGGGCCTCTTCCGCGAGGCCGATCAGATCCTCGCCGATGGCCAGCCGCTGGTCTTCGCCTCGCGCTTTCTGTGCCGCCAAAGGCTGCCCGAGCGCGTCGCGACGACCGACCTCTTTCATGACGTGGCGCGGCAGGCCGAGCGGGAACGCATCACATTCTATCTCTTCGGCGCGAACGAGAAGGAAAACAGCAAGGCCGTGGCCGCCGTGCGGCGGCTCTATCCCGGACTCACCATCGCCGGCTACTGCCACGGCTACCTGACCGGAGAAGCGCTGGACCGGAAGATCGACGAGATCAACGCGCTCGGGCCGGATATCCTCTGGCTGGGGCTCGGCGTCCCGCGCGAACAATTATTCGTGCGCGACTTCGCTGCCCGGCTCGGCCGTGTCGGCGTCATCAAGACGGCCGGCGGACTGCTCGACCATCTGGCTGGAAAGACCCGGCGCGCGCCCCTCTGGGTACAGAATGCCGGTTTCGAATGGCTCTGGCGCGCGTCGGTGGAACCGCGCCGCCTGCTGTGGCGCTACCTGACGACCAATCCCCACGCCCTCTACGTCATCCTGCGCTATTCGCGGTAGCTCGGACAAAACACGCAATGAACGCATATTTCCGCTCACCTCAGTCAACAGGACGCGCCGTGAACAAGGCCGAAAGAAACCCGATCCGCAAGCTCGCCCGCAACGGCGCAGCCGCCGGGATCATCAAGCTGGCAAGCGCCGGCCTGACCTTCCTGCTCTTCGTGGTGGCGGCGGTGGTAACGGACCAGCGGCAGTTCGGTCTTTTCAGCACCGCCTATGCGGGCGCCAGCCTCGTCTCCTTCTTCTCGCTCATCGGCCAGCACGCGGCCGTCATGCGCTTCTGGCCGCAATATGCCGATGGCGGCGACATCGCTTCCGCCAACGGACTGATGGCCCGGGCCATCCGGGTTTGCCTTGCAGGCATTGCCGTCTCCACCCTCCTTGTGGCGGCGGCAGGCTTCCTGCCCGGCATCGGCGGCGGCGTCGCGGAATGGCGGCCGCTCTGCCTTGCCACCGCGGGCTTGACCTTCGCGCTCGGCTGGTCGGAATTCACCTCCTGCGCCTTGCGCGCCAAGAATATCCTCATCGGCAGCCTCCTGCCGCGCGACATCGTCTGGCGCGTGCTGACCATCGCCGCCTTCGCCGGGTCGGGCCTTATTTCCTCCGAGATCGGCGCGGTCACTGCGACCTGGCTTGCCGCCGTGCTGCTTCTCCTGTGCGTCATGCCGCAGACGCTTGTGCTCCTGCGCGACACGCACCGCATGCCGCGCGGGCCGCTCACCGACGCGCAGAAGGCGGAATTTAAAACCGTGACGCTCGGCCTGTGGGGCGTCACGGCCCTGCCGCCCGCGCTCGGGCAGGCGAGTACCCTGCTGGTCGCCGCCATCCTCGGGCCGGAGGCGGCCGGCGCGATCTTCGTCGCCGACCGGGTCATGCGCCTCGCCGTGCTGGCGCTCAACGGCATCAACCAGGCGCTCGCCCCGCAGATCGCCGGCACCTTCCACCGCGGCGACCATGCGCATGTCCAGCGCATCGTCGGCCTCGCCGCCATCGCCGGTTTCGCGGTGGCACTCTTCATGCTTACGGTCTACGTGTTCCTCGGCCGGTCCATCCTCGCCGTCTTCGACCCCGCCTACGCGACCGGCACCATGCACGCGGCGCTGATCGTCCTCGGCCTCGGCGCGCTCGTCGGCACCGCCTGCGGGCCGACGGAGCTCGTCATGCAGTTGACCGGCCTGCAGCGGGCGCTCTTGCGCACGCTCGTCGTCGTTAATGCGATCGGCCTCGGTGCGACAGCCGTCCTCACCGCATCCCTCGGCCCCATCGGCGCCGCGCTCGGTATGGCGGGAACGATGATGGCCTGGTGCGTGATCGGCGCCGCCATCACCCGCCGCCGCATCGGCATCGACCCGTCCGTCTTCGGCTTCCTGGCCGGACAGGATGCGACGGCCGTCCGCACCATCCTGAGAGGCCGGCCATGAAGATCCTGCAGGTCCAGACCCAGGCCGAGGCCGGCGGCGCGCAGCGCATCTCCGACATGCTGGGCGAAGGGCTGCGCGCCCGCGGCCACGATGTCAGGACCGTGTTCCTCTACCGCAAGACCGATGTCTACGACCGCGATCCGCATGCCGACTTCATCCTCGCCCACAAGCCGGGCGGGCCGGCCGGACAGATGCGCGCCGTGCTCGGCCTCATCAGCTACATGCGCAAGGCACGGCCGGATGCGGTGATCTCCTTCCAGCACTACGGCAATATCGCCGGAACGCTCGCCGCCCGCCTGTGCGGCGCCCGCTCGATCGTCGCCAACCAGAGCGGCGCGCCGCAGACGCGCGGCATGCGCGGGCTGCTGACGCAGGTCGACAAGCTGATGGGCATGGCCGGCCTCTACCACGCCAATGTCGTCAATTCGGGCTGGACCGCGGCGCAGTTCGATACCTTTCCGCGCGCCTATCGCAAACGTCTGAAGCGCATCGACCACGGCGTCCCGGCCGCGCCGCAGCTCTTCGAAAAGGCGGCGGCGCGTGCTGCCTTCGGCCTTCCGGCGCGCGCGCGACTCGCGGTCTCCTCCGGCCGGCTCGCCGCCTCGAAGAACCAGGCCGCGCTCGTCGGCGCGCTGGCGCTCGTGCCGGACCTGCATCTTGCCATCGCCGGTACGGGACCGGAGGAGAACAACCTCGCCGCCCTCGCCGAGAACCTGCATGTGCGCAGCCGCCTGCATCTCGTCGGAGAGGTGCCGCCGGGCCGTATCTTCGAATTCCTGGCGGCCGGCGACGCCTATGCCTTCGCATCCACGACGGAGACCTTCGGTCTTGCCGCCGTCGAAGCGGCAATTGCGGGCCTGCCGATCGTCGCCGGCGATCTCGACGTGCTGCGCGAAGTGCTGACGACGCGCGAGGGCGCGCCGGCAGCGCGCTTCGTGCCGCCGGATGCCGACGGCATTGCCGGCGGCTTGGCCGAACTGTTTGCGCGACCCGCGCTTGCGACAGCTCTCGCATCCGCCGGACAACAGCTCGCGGACCAATATGCGCCGGAGGCGATGTGCGCCGCCTACGAGGCCCTGCTTCTCCACCACGGCTTTGGCACCGCCACGATCCCGTCGATCACCTCGAGCGATCCCGAGCGGTTGAGCGTATGAATGCGCGGATAGGGCCAGTCGCCGTCCGCCAGGATCGCACGCGGCTCCCCGAGCTGGACCGTGTTTTCGCCCAGCGCCAGCAGCGCCGACAGGCCGAGCCCGCCGCCATAGCCGAGTGTGCCGTCCTGCACCGGCAGGAGGAGGTTTCCCGAAGCGTCCCGGATGAATGCGCCGCCCGGCCGCGCCCGCCGCCGGTCGATCAAGATAGGGTTGGCCCCGTGCGGCCGCCAGGGGCCCGCAAGCGACGATGCCGAGAAGATGACCAGCGTATCGGACGTGCTGCCGAAGCCGTCGCGGCTGGTGGCGAAAAGCCAGAGCCTGCCCTCATGTTCGAGCAGCGTCGCATCGGAAATCTCGCCTTCGAGAAGCGTGGCCTCGGCGCTCCACCGGTCAGGAAAGTCCACCGCGCGGTAGAGCGTCAACCGGCCGCTGGCGCTCGCTTCCGGCAGCATCCAGATCGCTCCGTCCCGTTCGAAGACCTGGGGATAGGAAAGATGGTGCGGCTCCTCCAGCACGACCCGCGGCGCCTGCGCCCGCCCGTCCGCGCCGAAGGGCACGACGGAGATCACCGCCTTGCCGGCGGCGTGCACGTAATCCTCCACGAAGAGATAGGGACGCCCCTGCCAATGGAACGGGAAGGGATCGGCGTAGAAGCGGTCGCCGGCATCGGGCAGGATCTGCCAGCCCGTGCCCAGCCTGCCCTCCTGCGCCACCCCCGGCCCATCATGGAAGCGGTACCCGACCCGCCAGTGCGCCTGGCGGAAGCACGCCCGTCTTAGCGCCTCGCGGCCGAGGCGCGGCACGGCCCGGGTGATGTACGCACCGGCAAAGCCCGTCCCGTCGCCTTCTTGCAAGGGGACTCCGAGGCCGGCGAGCCGGCCTTCGGCAAAAGCCCGCACGGTTGCGGCAAGCAGCGTCATCGCCCGCGCGAGCATGTCCTCCACGCCGAGTGCCGTCGCCTCCTGCCGGTCGATCATCGGCAAGGCCCGGCCAACCACCGTCCGCCCGTCAAGGACCGCTTCCAGAAGCGGCAGGCGACCTGCCGCCACTGCCGCCGCGCCCGCCAGATCGCAGCCTGATCGGTCGAAGCGAAGCGCAATGGTCGGCACGTCCGAAAGCCCGGCATTGCCCGCCAGATCAAGGCGCAGATGAGGTAGGCGCGGGCGTGCCAATGGCGCGATCGCTCCGAGCGGCGCGGCAAGCCCCGCCTCCTTTCGGCGGAAGACGGCGCGCTCCAGGGCAAGAAGGACGTTCGCCGACGCCGGCCACGGCCTTGCCGCCGTGTCGTGCAGGATGGCGAGGTCGTGGCCTTCCGCGGCAAGGCGATGGATCACAATCTCCTGCCAGCGGCGTGGACGATCCTTGGGGACGATGACGTCGATCGAAAGGGATTGGCCTTGCATCACGAATTGAAGACGACGAATTCCGTGAAGGCGAGATCGCCCGGCCATGGCGGGTTCGGCCCCTTGGCATATTTCGGCCCGACGCCCGCGAAATAGCGGCCGACGAGGCCGGGCACCGGCGCACAGGCATCGACGAGGCCGAACATCCGCCCCCGGCGCAGGAGATGACGCCCGAGCGCACCGGCGCAGCGTCCGAGATCCTCGTGGGATCGGCAGTAGATGACCTGGCTGCACGGCACGAGCCCGCGTAGCACGCGCCGCGCCTTGAACACGAAGGGATGGGCTGCGCCGTCCTCCTCAAGGCAGATCAAGGCGTCGCAGCCGAGGGCCGCATGCTCCAGGAGAATGAAGCGCTCGCTTTGCGTGAGGCCGTCGAGTTCGGCCATGCCCGGCCTCGCCTGCACCACCCGCATGCCCCACCCCGCCCGGCTCAGGATCGGCGCGAATATCTGCTGGCCATCGGCAAAACGCTTGAACCGCAGCGCCTCCGTCACCTTCAGCGTGACCGGGGCCGGGGTGATGCTGAGATAGGTCACGTCCCGGCGGCGCATGGCCGTCATGATGAGCTTGCCGGCATAGGCGCGGAAATCCTCGTCCACCGCCCAGCTCGACAGGTTGCAGCGGACGGGTTCGCCGCCTGCGTCGGAATGGCGGAAGAAGAGTGTCAGCATGACGCCGACGATCCGCCCCGCGCTGGCAAGCGCATAGCCATAGCGGGGCAGGTCGTCGACCGGCGGGCGCGCGCCCATGCGCGCGAGCGCATCCCGCCAATGTTCCGGCGGCCGGTCGGGAAAGCCCCGACCGAGACAGGCGATTACGTCCTCCAGATCTCCCTCTTCGATCGGTCGGCAGACCAGTCCTTCCGGAAGGGCACCCAGGATGCTCATGGCGACTCACCCCAATTGAAACCTATGGAGGCTTTAATACATAATGCTACCTTTAATAGAAATCATTGTTTGGGAAAAAATCCGCGAACGGGTCAGCCGGTGGCGCCGGCCTGTATTTCCGCACGCGCTCGGACTACATTCCTGCAAATCGCGATGAAGAACGGATGAGATCAAACTGACCTTGCAGGATGAACAGCCCGAGGGCGACAGGCCCACCGCGCGCATGCTTTCCTGGGCGCGCAACTCGACGATCTACCGCCTCGAACGGCGCATGCATACGGAAAAGCAGCTCTTCGACGCCATAGCGCGCAAGGCGCGGGAGAAATTCGAAGGCATCAGCAATGCGCAGGTCAAGGCCCTGGCCGATTCGGCCGTGGCATTCGCCTACGACGTCAAGGCAATCGATGACCGGACGTTTGCCGAACTGAGCAGCCGTTCCGGCATGCGCAGCGGCAAGTCCCGGCGCGCCGTCGCGCAAAAACTTTCCCAGAAGGGCGTGTCGAAAGATACGGCGGCTGCGGCGGTAGCGGAGATCGACGACCTCTTCGCGGCCGTCGTCCTTGCCCGCAAGCGCGCCTTCGGACCGTTCCGCAAAGTGGATTGGGACGAAAAGCGCAAGGCCAAGGAGCTTTCGGCCTTCGCGCGGGGCGGCTTCGGCTTCGAGATCGGCAAGGCCGTCCTCGCGATGTCCCTCGAAGAGGCCGAAGAAATCCTGGATGCGGGCCGGGGTCTATAGGTCTTCCGATGAAACCGTTCAGCGCCCCGCCTCGGCGACGTCGCGGACGATGTCGGCGATGCGGGCGAACTGGGTCGCCAGGGGATTGGTCTTGCGCCACACCATGCCGATCGTCCGCGTGGGGCGCGGCTCCGCGAGCCGCGACACGCAGACCGAGGACGTGCGTGTTTCCGTATCGACGGCCATCTGCGGGATGAGCGTCACGCCGATGCCCGCCCCAACCATCCGCACGAGCGTCGAAAGCGAGCTTCCTTCCATCAGTTCCCGCGCCGATGACGTCGTGATGTTGCAGACGGAAAGAGCCTGATCCCGGAAGCAGTGACCTTCCTCGAGCAGCAGCAGGCGCATTTCGTGAAGCCTGTCGGACGCGGGAACCGGCTTGTCCGCATCCTCCAGCGGCCGCACCAGAACGAATTCCTCCTCGAAAAGCGGAATTTCCGCCAGCGCGGGTTCTGAAACCGGCAGGGCGACGATGGCGGCATCGAGCCTTGCCTCCGCCAGATCCTCGATCAGTTTCTGCGTGACCGCCTCCCGTGGCCGGGGATCGATGCCCGGAAACTGCCGAGCGAGGGAGGTGATGACCTGCGGGAGCAGATAGGGGGCGACGGTCGGGATGATACCGAGCCGAAGCCGGCCGGAAAGCGGACCATGCGCGGCCCGCCCGAGGTCTTCGAGGTCGTCCACGGCGCGCAGGATCGCGCGGGTCCGCTCGGCAAATTCCTCGCCGAGCCCGGTGAGCCGGATGCGGCGCCCGCCCCGCTCCACGAGCGGAACGCCGACCAGGTCCTCCAGCTCCCTTATCTGCAGGGAGAGCGCCGGCTGCGAAATCGCGCAGGCCTCCGCGGCGCGGCCGAAATGGCCGATCCGGGCCAGCGCATCGAAATAGCGAAGATGTTTCATGGAGAGGCCGCTCATAAGAAAACCATATCGGAGACTTTAGAATTTACAATTGGAATTTATGGATAGGGTTTGATACTCCTCGGGCACTCGGAAGAGCCACAGGGCGACGCCGCCTGCGAAGGCGTGCCCGCGAAAGGCTTTCCAGTGTCCTGTAGATTGAAGAAAATCCGTTGGAGGACCAAATGGATACGAAGACGAACACCACCGGCAAGTGTCCGGTCATGCACGGTGGCGCCACCGCGCTCGGCAACTCCGTCATGGAATGGTGGCCCAACGCGCTGAACCTCGACATCCTGCACCAGCACGACAGCAAGACCAATCCGCTTGGCCAAGGCTTCAACTACCGCGAAGAGCTCAAGAAACTGGACGTGGAGGCGCTGAAGGCGGACCTGCGCGCGCTGATGACCGACAGCCAGGAATGGTGGCCGGCCGACTGGGGCAGCTATGTCGGCATGATGGCCCGCGTCACCTGGCACGCCGCCGGCTCCTACCGCGCCGCCGACGGCCGCGGCGGTGCCAACACCGGCAACCAGCGCTTCGCCCCGCTCAATTCCTGGCCGGACAACGTCAACACCGACAAGGGCCGCCGCCTGCTCTGGCCGATCAAGAAGAAGTACGGCAACAAGATTTCCTGGGCCGACCTGATCGCGCTCGCCGGCACGATCGCCTACGACGTCGCGGGCCTGAAGACCTTCGGTTTCGCCTTCGGCCGCGAGGACATCTGGGCGCCGGAAAAGGACGTCTACTGGGGCAACGAGAAGCAGTGGCTCGCGCCGAGCGACGGCCGCTACGGCGACGTCTCCAATCCGGCGACGCTGGAAAACCCGCTCGCCGCCGTGCAGATGGGCCTCATCTATGTCAACCCGGAAGGCGTCAACGGCAAGTCCGACCCGCTGGCGACGGCCGCGCAGATGCGCGAGACCTTCGCCCGCATGGGCATGGACGACGAAGAAACCGTCGCGCTGACGGCCGGCGGCCACACCATCGGCAAGTCGCACGGCAATGGCAGCGCGGGCAATCTCAGCCCCGATCCGGAAGCCGCAGGTCCCGAATTCCAGGGCCTCGGCTGGATGAACACCCGGGGCCGCGGCATCGGCCGCGACACGGTCGTCTCCGGCATCGAGGGCGCCTGGACGTCCGAGCCGACGAAGTGGGACAACGGCTTCTTCGAAATGCTGTTCAAGCATGAATGGACGCTGACCCACAGCCCGGCCGGCGCATCGCAGTGGGCGCCGATCACGATTGCCGAGGAAGACAAGCCGGTCGACGTCGAGGATCCCTCGATCCGCACCATTCCGATGATGACCGACGCCGACATGGCGCTGAAGGTGGACCCGATCTACCGCGAAATCTCGCTGCGCTTCCGCAACGACTTCGCCGCCTTCTCGGATGCCTTCGCACGCGCCTGGTTCAAGCTGACCCACCGCGACATGGGCCCGAAGACCCGCTATGTCGGCCCGGACGTTCCGGCGGAAGAGCTTGTCTGGCAGGACCCGATCCCGGCCGGCCGCACGGATTATGACGTTCAGGCCGTCAAGGCGAAGATCGCCGCGTCCGGCCTTTCGGCAGCGGACCTCGTTGCCACCGCCTGGGACAGCGCCCGCACCTTCCGCGGTTCGGACTTCCGCGGCGGCGCGAACGGCGCGCGCATCCGTCTCGCCCCGCAGAAGGACTGGGAAGGCAACGAGCCGGCGCGTCTCGCCCGCGTTCTCTCGGTCCTGGAGCCGATCGCCAGTGCCTCGGGCGCGAGCCTTGCGGATGTCATCGTGCTTGCCGGCAACCACGGCGTCGAGCAGGCGGCTAAGGCCGCTGGCTTCGACATCACGGTGCCGTTTGCCGCAGGCCGTGGCGATGCGACCGCCGAGCAGACCGACGCGGACGGCTTTGCGCCGCTCGAGCCGCTCGCCGACGGTTTCCGCAACTGGCTGAAGAAGGACTATGTGGTAAGCCCGGAAGAGCTGCTGCTCGACCGTGCCCAGCTCATGGGCCTGACCGCGCCGGAAATGACGGCGCTCGTCGGGGGGCTTCGCGTCATCGGCACGAACCATGCCGGCACCGCGCATGGCGTCTTCACGAGCCGGGTCGGCGCGCTGACGACGGACTTCTTCGCCACGCTCACCGACATGAACTATTCGTGGGTTCCGACCGGAAACAACCTGTATGAAATCCGCGACCGCAAGACCGGCGCGGCCAAGTACACGGCGACCCGCATCGACCTCGTCTTCGGTTCGAACTCGGTGCTTCGCGCCTATGCGGAAGTCTATGCGCAGGACGACAACAAGGAGAAGTTCGTGAAGGACTTCGTTGCCGCCTGGACGAAGGTCATGAACGCCGATCGTTTCGATCTGGCCGCCTAAACAACGGCCGAAGCCTTCCCCCGGCGATCGGGGGAAGGCTCCTTGAATTCAAGAGCGGTTTGCCGGCTTTCCCGCAGGCTCGTCCTTCGGTTTGGTGCTCTTAGCAGACGGATCGGCGCCCTTGCGTTCGCGCGCATGCGCTTCCGGGCCGGCGACGATGGTGCCGGGCTTGGTGCTGTCCCTGCCGCTGTTATCCTTCGATTTGCGAATTTCAGCCTCTTTCTCCATGGCGTCCTGTTCTCCGTTGAAGATACAGGCTTAACGAGGCTGCTTCGTCGTGGTTCCGTGGCGCGCCTGCTTCTCAGTGCGCGACCTGCTTGAGGCCGAAAAGCGCGTCCTGCACGTCGCGCCGCCCCTCGGCGGCCTCCGGATAGACGGCATAGGCCGGATAGGTGAATTCGGGCGCACCCTCCACCCGTTCGAGATCGCCAGCCGCAAGATAGGGCGCGACCGTTCCCTTGCGGAAATAGCCCATGCCGCCAGTCCGCAGGATGTAGTGGAGTGCGAGCAAGCCGAAGCCTACCTGAAGCGCCGGCTCGGCGGACCCCATGTGTCCGGCAAACTGGGGGCCCCAGTCGACATGGACGTAGTCCGTTCCGTCGCCCTCCCCCGGAGCGGTGACCTTGCGCACCAGAACAAGCTGCTCCTCCTCCACCAGATCGACCTTGAAGCCCGGTATCAGTTTCGGCGCATAGAGCACCGCGACGTCGAGCACCCCGGTGCGCAATTGTTCAAGCATCTGATCGGGAACGCCCACCTGTGCGTGGATGGCGATCGTGGGGCATTGCTGTTTCATCCAGACCAGCCAGTCGAGCAGCAACGGGTTCCACAGGCTGATTTCCCCGCCGACCGCCACGACGCTGGTGCGCCCCGGCGGCACGGTAAGCTGCTGGCGCGCCCGCTCCCAGACTTGGACAAAGGATTGTGCGAAGCGCTCGAATTCCCGGCCGGCCGGTGTCAGCGCCGCGCCGTTGCGCGTGCGCACGAAGAGCTTTCGCCCAAGCGCCTCCTCCAGCGTGCGGATACGCGCGCTCACCGTCGTCTGGGTGATGTTCAGCCGCTCGGACGCCTTCAGGAAACTGCCGGTATGGACGATCTCAAGAAAGGTTCGGGCCCGGTCGATATCCATGAACACCCCCGTTCAGTGCAATTTTCTTGTTGTCATAGCGCATTGACCGTTCCTCTTGAAGGACTGCGACGAAATCGCGCTTTCCCTTGGGGAGGGCACCCATTAAAGTGGCACTCCTCATACTTCTTATTAGAAGCGCAACCACGATGCGAATGACGCTCCACACCGACTATGCCTTGCGCATGCTCATCTATGTCGCCTCGCGGCGGGACGGGGTGTGCACGGTCAGCGACGTGGCGCAGGCGTATGGGCTTTCGCGCAACCATCTCCTGAAAGTGGCGCAGACGCTGCGCGATCTCGAACTCATCGAGACGACGCGCGGGCGCGCTGGCGGCATCCGCCTTGCCAAGGCGCCGGAAGAGATCTCCGTCGGCGCGCTGGTGCGCGCGACCGAGGAGGAGTTTTCGCTTGCCGAATGCATGCAGGCGGGCGCGCGGGCCTGCGCGATCTCGCCGGCCTGCCGGCTGAAGGGCATGCTGCACGAGGCGCTCGCTGCCTTCCTCGCGGTTCTCGACAAATACACGCTCGCCGACATCGTGCAGAACCGCGCCCTGCTCGGTCCGCTGCTCGGCATCGGGGCCGTCGCGGCATAAACGCCCCCCAGCACTCTCCCTTTCCAACGATCACGCGCCGAATGCCATATCGCGCGCCGCGTCGAATGGAGATAGAGAAGGCTTTCCGTTACCGTCTGATTCCGAGCGAGGAGTTACGAGCATTGCAGGTGGATCGCTTTCGGGATCACCCATTCCTGTCTTTTGTCGACTGGTCCCTGCGCGGCATCGGGCAGGTCGTTTTCCAGAACAATCCGCTCTCCGGCCTGATCATTCTGGCCGCCGTCGCGCTGAATTCCTGGATCTATGCCGCGATCTGCGTCCTCGGCGTCGCGGCAAGCACGGCCACCGCCGTCATCCTCAAGGCCGACAGGGCGATCCTGCGCGATGGCCTCTACGGCTTCAACGGCGCCCTCGTGGCGCTCGCGCTGGTTGCGTTCACCAGTGAGGATTTCCGCAGCGGCGCCGTGCCGTCACCCGCCATGCTCGCCTATCTCATCTGTGCGGCCGCCATGACCACCATGGCCTTCGCCAGCATCACCGCGGTCCTTGCGCCGCACAGAATCGCGGCCCTGACCATGCCTTTCGTGCTGGTGGGCTGGCTTTTCCTATTCGCGATCCTGAAGTTCGACGCGCTCGACGCCGGGCCGATGGGCAAGCCCGTCTCGCCGGAATATTTCACCCAAACCATGCCTTATGTCTTCTCGACCTGGTACCGGGGCGTAGGCACGTCCATCGGCCAGATATTCTTCCAGGACAACTGGATCACCGGCTACGTCATTCTGGCCGGCATCGCCGTCAATTCCCGCATCTGCGCCGCCATGGGCCTTCTCGGGGCGATCGCGGGAACGGCCATCGCCGCGCTATATGGCGGCCCGGAAACGGCGGTGCGGGACGGGCTTTTCGGCTATAATTCGGCCCTGACGGCCATGGCGCTCGGCGGCGTTTTCCTAGTCCTGACGTGGCGAAGCCTACTTTACGCCCTGTTCGGCGCGGCCGTTGCAAGCTGGCTCTGGGTATCGATCACGACGTTCCTGTCTCCCTTGGGAATGCCGGCGCTGACCTCGTCCTTCGTCCTCGTCACATGGCTCATGCTACTGGGACAAGGCGCGTTCAAGGCGCTCGTACCGGTGCCTCCGGCGCAATCCACGACGCCCGAGGAAAACCGCGCGCGCTATCTCGCCAGCCAGTCGTCATGAAATCCTGATTGCCGGCCGGGCCTCGGCACCCGGCGCCTCGTCCGCAGAATACAAAAGGCCACCGTGCCGACAGCAGGGTGGCCTTCGCGAAGAAGGGAACGGGCACGGTGAAACAGGCGCGCGGCCTTGACCGCGGCGTTATTTCTGCTTTTGCTTCGGCTGCGGCGCGGGGTCGGCGGCTTCCTTGGCCAGACGCATCGCGCGAAGCTTTTCCGTCTTCTTCTCCCGTGCTGCCGCTTCCTGTTCAACGATGCCGCGGGCGACGGAATTCGTCTCCGCCGCCTTCTTCTCGGCACTCACCTTTGTCGGCTTGAAGAACTGTTGCCTTGTGGCTGTCATCATCGCCTCCTCTCTTGCGTGGCGCTCGTCTTATCAACCGCGCGCGCTGTTGAGCGGCTTCTTCTTGGGGCCGGGTATCAGGCCTTCCCGCTGCATCTTCTTGCGGGCCAGCTTGCGCGCGCGCCTGACGGCATCCGCCTTTTCGCGAGCCCGCTTTTCAGAAGGCTTCTCATAGGCGCTGCGCGCCTTCATTTCGCGGAAGAGACCTTCGCGCTGCATCTTCTTCTTGAGAACGCGGATGGCCTGCTCGATGTTGTTGTCGCGGACGAGTACTTGCAAACTATATCCTTCCCTTGCAGCAAAACCGCTGCTCAATGTGATTATTTCTTGATCCGAATGCTGGACGGCTTGAACCAAGGCTCGTTGCCGCCCGAGGACGACCGCGACTCGGCGGCCGGTCGTGCCGCCACCGTGTCCGACGCCTCGATATCGCTGGCGAGGATACGGCGTTCGCAATTCTCCTCGCCGAGGCGAATGCGGTACTGCACTTCGCCGTGATCGGATGGCAGGATGCCGACGATCCGGCCCGTTCCGTGGCTGCTCGCCTGGCGAAACGGATCAGCCCTGAGCTTGACCGTGTCGCCGACGGCATAGATTGCCCGGCCCATAGCAAACTCCCTTGCGCAAATCTTCGTGTGTGCCTGAAACAAAAAGGCCGGGCATTACCCCGACCTCTTCCGTCGTTCGCCATCGACGCTGCCAGTACATCCGTGGTCAGCGAAGAGGGACGACAATTCCTTAGGCAGCGCGCAGATTGTCAGCCGAGCTCTTGCCGGACTTGCGGTCCTGCACGATGTCGAAGCTTACCTTCTGGCCTTCCGCGAGGGAGCGCATGCCGGCGCGTTCAACGGCGGAGATGTGCACGAACACGTCATTTGCGCCGTCGTCCGGAGCAATGAAACCGAAGCCCTTGGTGCTGTTGAACCACTTTACAGTGCCTGAATTCATAACGATTACCTTTCAATCGTTGGAGAGGCGGCCAGAATGGCCACCACATGTAGATCGACGATGAGAGGATTTCTGACCGGGCCGCGTAGGCGTAGACAAAGGTCACAAGCAAAGTTCGATAGATGGAAGATAGTTACTTTCACGTATTTCGCAAGGAGAATAATCGAAAAACGCCTGTCCCTCAGTCGGAAAAAACTGAAAATTTCTCAATTAATCAATTGCATGACCTTGAAAAATATTGACTTTCCAATCGGCTTTTCGAAGCCTTTACCGGGAATTTGTTTGAGAGGGCGCTCCTTCGCCGCCTCGGTCGTCGAGCCGACCCCTCCCCGCGATCAAGGGACGAATGCAGGCGCGCTCATTCCGAAGGCGCGGCGGGCGATCAGGCACGCCTCGTCGCCGGGAAGACAGGCGCGGCATACATCCGGACGGATGTCATAGACGAGACAGGACGTGTGCGAGCCGACACGGCCGGCCAAAGCGGAACAGCGCTCGCCCTCGCAGCGCATTCCCTGCTCATTCGCCGCGACGAAACGCGCCGGCAGCAAGTCGAGGTCGGCGTCGCTTTCGGTGGAAAACCGCGGCCAGTCCGATGAATAAGAGCAGCAGGCACCGCAGGTCTGGCAATCGAAATCGCTGGGTGATGTCATGGAGCGGTTCCTAGCACAGGCCCCGGAAATCCGCAAAATTTCCACCACGCGCACCGCGCAGCGCCGGACCGAAAACAAAAAGCCGCCGTGGCGATCACGGCGGCCATCGTCCTCAAGGATCAGACAGGAATCATGTCGGACGAACCGAAATCACGATCCCTGCGCCTCGAGCGATTGAAATATCAAAGCACGCGAACGTTTTCGGCCTTCGACTTGCCGGTCTTGCGATCCTGGCCGACTTCGTAGCTCACCTTCTGCCCTTCACGCAGCGAGCTGCCGCCTTCCAGAGCGGAAACGTGCACGAAAACGTCTGCCCCTCCGTTTTCAGGGGTAATGAAGCCAAAACCCTTGTCTCCATTGAAAAACTTAACCGTGCCAGTGGCCATAAACACATCCTCGTTGCTTTCACGGCGACTTGCCGCTTCAAAATAAGCCTAAAGCGTGTCGGCCTTCTTCGCAACGCATTTACACACGGTTTCTGCGCTAACGGCGACACCAACGTATTTTCTTTGCCGCTGCCACGCCGCCCGATGGGCTTCAAGGCGAAAGAGAGGTGACCGGGAGTCACCTCTCTTCCTGAACCGCCTCCCGAGGAGAGGGTGCGGCTATCGAACCTCCGACTGCGGCGTGCCTTGGCATTTGCCGCCGAATCGAGGCCGATCAGATGGCGTCCCAGAGATCGCGCACCATCCGGCGGAGCATGAGGGCCTCGGCCCAGCGATCCGTCGTGTCGTTGCCGTCCCGCCCGGTGATGGCATAGGGTTTCGGCCCCAGTTCGCAGGTAAAGACGAGGGCGGCATCCGTCGCGGCGCGCCTGCGCCACGCGCGAAACCCGTAGTCCCACCAATTAAGGAAGAGATCGAGCCAGGGACGATGGTGCGGAAAGGAGATTTCGATCTGCACCTGCTCGCGCGAGGCGACACGGCCGTGAAAGGCGTGGGCATTGTCGAGAATGCGCCGGATCAGCGCATGGTTCTCCTCCTCCACCGGAAAGGAGAACTCCCGGCCGACCAGAAAATGCGACAGGTCGGCCAGAAGCGGCAGGTCGGGCCTTCGGTCGAGCAGATCGAGCGTGAAGAACAGATCCGTCGTCATCCGGTCGCGATGCGTCTCGATGAACACGGGAATGCCGACGTCTCCGGCAAGCCGCATCCAGCCATCGAGCAGCGGCAGACAGTCCTCCACCCGGCGCAGGCGGATATCGGGCTGCAGGTTGATATGGCTGACGGGGAATTCACTCGCCAGCTCAAGAGGCAGGCGCAGGTCTTCGACGGTACGAGGAAAACACACACCCTCGACCTTCAGGCCGGTGCCCCGGATGGTCTCGTTCAGCCGGACGACATCCGCGCGGTTGGTATAATGCGCGCTGATGCCGTCGAAATCCGCCTGCGCGATCATCGCGACATTCTCCGCAAGGCTACGCTCGCGGCCATCGGTATGCCGGCGCTCCATGGCCCAGAGGGACTGGAAGACGAGCAGGTTCTGCATCAGGCGGCCCGCGCGCTCTTGAGGAGCGCCTTTAGGTTCACCGCCGGATCGGCGAGAATGGCGGGTTCGGGATGGACGCCTGCCGCAATCAGCATCTCCGCCAGCTTGATCTCCCGCGCGAGGCTGGTGCCGATGCCGAGACCCGCAGCAGCGACGAGACGACCGCCGTCGAGATTGAACTCCAAGGCGCCATCTGCGAGCGGGCGGGCGACGCATTCATGCTCCGGCTGCGGCAGGCCGGCGACCTGCAGGCCGAGATCGTACTGATCCGACCAGAACCACGGAGTTGCGACGAAGGCCTCGCTGGCTCCCGCCATGTTCCGCGCTGCCGTTTCGGCTTGGTGGCGCGCATTGCGCCAACTCTCGAAACGCACATGCCGGCCGCCCGGCTGGGCGACGGCGGCGCAATCGCCGGCCGCGTGGATATGCGGATCGCTGGTGCGCAGGAAAGCGTCCGCCAGGATGCCGTTGCCGATGGCAAGCCCCGCCGCCTCGGCAAGGACGGTATCGGGCGCGACGCCGATGGCCGAGACGACGATATCGGCCGGGACCTTCGTTCCGTCCGCGAGCACAACGGCGTCCGGCATGATTTCCGCAACGCCCTGTCCGAGGTGGAATCTCACGCCTTCCTCCACATGCCGGGCATGCAGGCTGGCAGCAAGACGCGGCGGCACGGCGCGGCCAAGCGGCTTTGCAGCCGCTTCGACGATGGTGACGGCCATGCCCTTGCCGCGCAGCACGGCGGCAAGCTCCATGCCGATCAGCCCACCCCCAATGATGGCGGCGCTCCTGCCGGCTGCGGCGCGGGAAAAGATGGCCGTGGCATCGGCGAAGGAACGGAAATCGAGCGCATAATCCGCACCGGGGCAGGAAAGTCGCCGCGGGCGGGCACCGGTGGCGAGCAGCAATTTGTCATAGGCGAGCGTCCGCCCGTCGCTCAGGAGAACCGAACGGCTGGCGGCGTCGATACGCACCGCCGACAATCCCGCAAGATAGGCGATGCCGGCGGCCTCAAGCATATCCGCCGAGCAGATCGTCTTCATCCGGACGGCGCCTTCCAGCGGCTTGGAAAGCGGCGGGCGCTCATAGGGAAGATGCGGCTCGCTGCCGACGAGCGTGACGGACTTGCCGTAACCCGCCTCGCGCAGGGCAAAGGCCGCGCGGGTGCCGGCTTCCCCGGCACCGATGATGACGATCCCGTTCATGCGTTCTCCTGGGGGAAAAGGCCGGCGCGCGGACGCGCCGGCGGGGAGGATCAGTTCTTGCTGGCGTAATCGGCCATGTTCTTCGGCGTCACGAGCTCGAAGGGCACCCAGACCTGCTTTTCGACCGGTTCGCCGCGCACCAGCGCGACGGCGGCATCCACCGCGCTCGCCGACTGGCCCTTGGCGTTCTGGAACACGGTGGCGTCCAGATCGCCGGCCGCCATGGCGGCAAGGCCGTCCTGGGTGGCGTCGATGCCGATGACGATCACGTCTTCCATCGAGACACCCGCCGCCTTCAGGGCCTGGATCGCGCCGATCGCCATCTCGTCATTGTTGGCGAAGACCACGTCGATCGGCTGGCCGGCGGTGATCCAGTTCGTCGTCAGGTCCATCGCATTGGTGCGCGTCCAGGCGCCGGACTGCTCGTCGGCGATGGTCACGCCCTTGCAGTCCCCCGCCCCGATCGTTTCCTTGAAGGAATTCGTGCGGTCGCGCGATGCCTGGTGGGCGAGGTCACCCATCAGGATATAGACCTGCGCGTCGCCGGCCTTGCCCTTCTCCTTCAGCAGCGAACAGGCCGCCTCCGCGCCCAGCGTGCCGGAATCCGTTTCCTTGGAGCCGACATAGGCCTGCTTTTCCGGCAGCTTGCCGGCATTGTCCGGTTCGAGGTTGAGATAGACCAGCGGTATCCCTGCCTTTTCCGCCGCCTCGCTGATCCCCGGCGCCGCGGACGTATCCGTCAGGGTCATGACGATGGCATCGACACCTGCGGCGATGAAATTGTTCACCTGGTTGAGCTGCTTGGAAATGTCCGTCTGGGCATCCTCGACCTGCACGGTGACGCCGCTCACCTCCGAAGCCCTTGCGCTGATGCCCTCGCGCAGAAGCGTCTGGAAGTTGTTGTCGAAACTCTGCATCGAAACGCCGATGGTCTGCGCAAAGGCAGCGCTTCCCATCATGGCGGCCAGAGCAGCCGCCAAGTACATGGATTTCATGTCTTCCTCCCATTGGGTGCCGGTTCACCCGATCGCACACCGGAGGCCCGAAGGGCCCGATCGATCATGCGCGGCCTCAGCCGAGGGCCACGCGCACCTCTCCATCGACCACTTCGGCCGGATAGGTCTTCAGGTTCTCGCAGGCGGGAAGCCGCAGGGCCTCGCCGGTGCGATAGTCGAAGGCGCCGGAATGCTTGGGACATTCCACTTCGAAATCCATGACGAGGCCGTCCGCGAGATGGATCGCCTCATGGGTGCACAGGCCCGCCGTGCAATAGATGCTGTCATCCGGGCCTCGATAGATCGCATAGGTGCGGCCGCCATGGTCGAAACGGATGGCGCCTTCCTGCTCGATGTCCTCGAATTTGCCTGCGGAAACCCAGGTCATTCTGCCGCTCCCTGTACTTCGCTGCGGGCCTTGCGGGCGGCGAGCTTTTCCTTGCGCTTGCGGTAGCGCTCCTGCATGAGCGCTTCGCCCTCGGGCGAGCCGTCGTGCCAGGTGCCGAACCACTTATCGAGCGGGATCAGGGCGTCGCCGTAGTTCACCTCGAAATATTTGTGGTGCAGGTAGTGCGCATAGGCGTGGCTATCGACCAGCTTGTCCTCGCCCACCTCCACCTTGTCGAAGCCGACATGGCCGGGAATGGCGCCGAAACCGGCATAATGGAGCTGGTACAGCATCAGGATCGGATTGGACGGCAGGACGAGATGGTAGAAGGCGGTGCCGAGGTAGAGGAAATGCTCGACCGGATGCATCGACAGCGACGACCATGGCGAGGGGTTCACTGAATTGTGGTGGACGGAATGCACCCATTTATAGAGGAACGGCGTGTGGATGAGCCGGTGGATGCAGAAGAAGTGGAATTCATGGATGATCGGCACGACGAGCGCCACGAGCGCCAGCGTCCACGGATTTTCCGCAAAGCTCAGCCAGGGCGCGTAGCCATTGGCATAGGCCCAGAGCATGGCGACCTCTATCGCCGTCCAGATCGTCACGCCCGACAGGAAGGTGCGCAGCATGTTGTCGGCGTTCTGGCGATCGAACCAGAACACGCTGTTTTTCTGGTCGGCCGGGAACTTGCCGTTGTACTTGAAGCGGTTCTCCTGCCGCTTCAGCACATAGAGATGAAGCTCGAAGGCGCCGTAGAACAGGAACACGCAGACCGCGTTGACCGCATAAAGCCAGAGCACCCAGCCGATGCCGAGCGTTTGCATCGTCTCCACCGGGGGGATGACCCAGGCCCAGTAGGCGACGGCAGACGCGGCGAAGACGGCGTTCCAGGGAAAGAAATAGTGCGGCAGCCACTTTAGGACCGCCATCAGCTTCGGCGGGAAGGCGAACAGCGGCGCGGTCTCCACCGGCTGGTTCGGCGTCCAGTCGCCGCGCTTGTTGCGCTTGCCATATTGAAGATCGTCCATTGCGCTCTCCTCCGGGCTTTCGCCCGCACAATCCGTTGAAAAGGAGAGCGCTGTTGCGCCGCCTCCTCCTGATTTGAAAATTATCAGGTGGCGGGCTTCAGGCCGAAGCTTACCTTGATCAAATCAGATCAAAGCCCCTCGGCGGTGATGGTGATGAAACGGATGGGCGTCTGGTCGGGTTCGATTTCGGTGAGACCGACCCGGCGCAGCATGAGATCGAGCGCCCGCTGAGCCTGCGCCTCCGGCGCCTGGTCCAGCACGACGTCCATGATGCCTTCGCCGAGCGCCGCGCGCGTGTAGTCCGTCAGCTCATGGCCGACGAAGAGAATGTCGCGCCCGCGCGGATGGCGCCTCAGCACGCTGATCAGCGCCGCGTTCGCGCCGCCGGCATTGTAGAGGCCGACGAGATCGGGATATTTTTCCAGCGCCATCGCCAGCGTTTCCGCGCTGAAATGCTCCTCGTCGCGGCTGAAGCCGAGCCATTCAAAGGCGATCGGGCCGGGATGCTTCGAAAAATAGTCGGAGAAGCCGGCGATGCGGTCGCGGTGCACTTGGTAGATCGGATGGCAGAGTGCGACGACCGGCCCTTCGGCACGCGCCATGCGCGCGATGAAATAGGCCGCCGTGCGACCGGCGGCATGGTTGTCGATGCCGACAAATTCCCCTCGGTTGCCGGCGGCGCGCGTCACGACATGCACCACCGGCACGCCTCGCGCCGTCACCTCCTCCACCGCCGCGCGGATCAGCGGGCTGTTCGGCACGGCGAGGATCAATCCGGCGCGTGGCTTCTCGGTGGACCGGATGCGCCTTGCGATCTCCTCCGGATTCATCTCCTCCGTAAAACTCCGGTGCACAACGACGAGCGGATCGAGCGTTGCGGCAATCCGTTCGAAAGCCTTGGAGAGCCGCCGGTAGAACGTCGTCTCCGGGCGCACCATCAGAACCTCGACGCGCAACAGGCCGCGATGGGCATCCGGCAACGTGCGCGGGTAGTTCAGGGCGCGGGCGGCGGCGATCACCTTTGCCGCGAGATCGGCACGCACGCCGCCGCGCCCGTTCAGCACACGCTCGACCGTCGCGGTC
This sequence comes from Shinella zoogloeoides, assembly GCF_030733845.1. Lineage (NCBI taxonomy): Bacteria > Pseudomonadati > Pseudomonadota > Alphaproteobacteria > Hyphomicrobiales > Rhizobiaceae > Shinella > Shinella zoogloeoides. Next base: position 36,464 of record NZ_CP132312.1, on the reverse strand, counting down.
CCGACACCCGCGGAAAGGGCGATGTCACGGTATGTCGGCTTCGTCACGCTTTCGATATCCCCGCCCGGCGCCGGCTTTTCGACGCGTTTTCAGATTGCATCGCTTCGGTCCGCCGCGACAAGGCCCGAGCGAGGCCCGCAGACGTGACGGGCGGGTTTTCTCAACGAAATCGGCGCAAGGCGGTGGACTTTGCGATGCGGAAAATGCTCTACCGGGTTTCCATCGACACAACGGGCCGCCCGCCTCCACACGAACCGACGGGCCACTGCGCCCCTTTACATCGGATTGGCAGGAATGGACGAGGCACGTCACCCGAACGGAACGGCAGTGAAGGCACCCGCCCTGTCGGAACATGAAAAGAACGTCATCATCGCTGGCGTGCTTCTCTCCATGCTGCTGGCCGCGCTCGACCAGACCATCGTCGCGCCCGTCATGCCGACGATGGGCATGGCCCTCGGGCATAGCGACTACCTGCCCTGGGTTGTGACAGGCTACTTGCTGACAGCGACTGCGATGGCGCCGCTTTACGGCAAGATATCTGACATCTACGGCCGGCGCCCGACGATCTTCGCCGCCATCTTCATCTTCCTCGCGGGATCGCTGATCAGTGCGCTGGCGCCCAATATGCTGACGCTCATCCTCGGCCGCGCGGTCCAAGGGCTGGGCGGCGGCGGCCTCTTCGCCCTCACGCAGATCGTGATCGGCGACCTCGTTCCGCCGCGCGAGCGCGCCCGCTATGCCGCCTGGATTTCGGGAACATGGGCGGTGGCGAGCATTGCCGGGCCGCTGCTCGGCGGCACCTTCGCCGACCACCTGCACTGGTCGCTGATCTTCTGGATCAACATTCCGCTCGGCATCCTGGCGCTCGTCATCATCAACAACCCCTTGAAGAAGCTGCCCTCCGTCGCCCGCGCGCACCGTATCGACGGCATCGGGGCGGTGCTGCTCGTCGGCGCGACCGCAATCCTGCTGCTCGCGCTCAACTGGGGCGGCAGCCGCTACGAATGGCTTTCCGCTGCCATCCTCGGGCTCCTGGCCTCATCCGCCCTGCTTTGGGCCCTGTTTGCCCTGCGGCTGCGGCGCGCGAGCGAGCCGCTCATTTCGCTCGAGGTTCTCGCTGACCCTGTCGTGCGCTACGGAACGATGGCGATGTTCCTGGTGCAGGCCGCCAATGTCGGCCTTTCGGTCTATATCCCCGTCTACGTGCAATCCTTCCAGGGACTTTCCGCCAGCAGCTCGGGCATGGCGATGCTCGGCATCCTCATGGGCACGGTTCTCGGCGCCGTCACCAGCGGCCGGACGATCCCGCGCTTCACGCACTACAAGAGGATCGCGCTTCTCGGCGTCGTGTTCAGCTTCCTGTGCCTGTCCGTTCTGGCGTTTCTGGCCGGGCGGACATCGCTCGTCGTGCTGGAGATCCTGACCTTCGGCGTGGGCTTCGGCACCGGCATGACCTTCCCGGTCGCCACCGTCTCCGTGCAGAACGCCGTCGACCGGGCGCATCTCGGCGTGGCGACGGGCGTGTTGACCTTCCTGCGCTCGCTCGGCGGCGCCCTCGGCGTCGCGACCCTCGGCGCCATCGCGCTCGGCAACGGCCTGCCGCTTGGCGGCGAGGTTTTGCAGGCGGCAAGCGCGCCCGTCACCTCGGCCCTGCCCTTCACCTATATTTTCACCGCCTGCGCCGCCGCGATGGCCCTGTCGCTCGCTGTCTTCCACCTGATGCCGGAACGGCCGCTGCGCGGCCACAACGACGGCGACGTGCCTCCCGCCATCGACCCTGCGTGAACCCGGCGCGGCGCTTACAACACCAGCGCGCCGGTCCGGTTCTCGATCATCCGAACGAGGTTCAACGCCGTCATTTCCGATGATTTCGGGTTGGTGGCGAGTGGTCGGTTCTGCAGGCAGATTTCCATCTTCCCGAATGCGCCGGTCGCATGGATACGGTGGGTGTTCTCGGTAGCCTCGGGATCGGCGACGAGGCGCACGCGCGTGCGCTGCACGCCGATGCCGGCAAGGGAGGTCGTCGCCGCCACATTGGCGTTCTGCGGGAAGGCTGTCGCCGCTTCGGCGGCAGAACCCTCGAAAAAGGTTTCGGCCTCCGTCAGATCGGCAAGCCGACAGCGCTCCTCAGCCGGCGTGCCGAGCCAGGCCCGCGCGGGCTTGGTGATGACATGCTCAACGCCGTCCAACCCCAGCCGCGATGCGGCCGAAAGGGCATCGATGCCCCCGAGCGCGCCCGGCGGAACGATGAGTTTGCGCCCGTTCCGCCGGGCCGTTTCGACGAGTTCATCCAGCACGGCCACATCGACAAGCGCCGAAGTCGAGGTGACGGCGAAATCCATGCCCGCCGTGAGCGCGGCACGAGCGAAGGGCAGCACGCTTTCACGGCTCGCCGCCTCAATGACCAGCGTCGCGCCGGTCGCGGCCAGCGTCTCGGGTCCGGTGACATGCACCGCCCCCTCCGGCATGGTCCCCTCGACCTCCTTGGGATCGCGAACCGCGATCCCGACAATCCGGGCATTGGCGCCGCGCGCCTTCAGCAGCGCGGCGACCCTCTGGCCGATGGCGCCCCAGCCGACAAGGCAGATGGCTTCGACTGTCGACATGACGGTTCTCCGCTACTTCACGCTCAGAGCGTCACCCAGCCCTCGGGCGGGGTCTTGCCGGGATGCACGGTGCCGCATTTCGGGCAGGTCCGCAGCTTTTCGTCGGCATAGAACGCCTTGTAGATCGGCGGCAGGTCGTCGACGATGGATTCGAGATCGACTTCCGCGCGGTGCACCAGTTCCGTGCACTCGAAGCAATACCATTCCACCGCGTCGAGCAGGCCTTCCGGCCGCGTCGGCTCGATGACGAGGCCGATGGAGCCTTCCATCGGGCGCTGCGGCGAATGGCGCACATGCGGCGGCAGGAGGAAGATGTCACCCTCGCGGATCGGCACGTCGTAGAATTCCTTGCCGTCATAGAGCTTCAGCACCATGTCGCCCTTGAGCTGGTAGAAGAATTCCTCCACCGGATCGTCATGATAATCGGTGCGCTTGTTGGGGCCGCCGACGATGGTCACCATCAGGTCGGCGTCCTTCCAGATCTGCTGGTTGCCGACCGGCGGCTTCAGCAGGTGCTTGTGCTCGTCGATCCACTTTTGCAGGTTGAAGGCTTTCAGCTTGGTCATGATCTCTCCTCCCGATCCGGTTTAGCGCAATTTCAGGCCGCATTCCTCGAAGGCGGCTCGGGTCAGTCTCTTTTCCTCGTCCGTCAGCTCCAGAAGCGGGCGACGAACGGCGCCGCCGACCTGGCCGAGCAGTTCCTGCCAGTATTTCTGGTGCGCATGGGGCTTTTCCGCGGGCTTGGTCCTGCGGAAGGCATCGCGAACGCCTTGCAGGCTGGCGCTGACGGCGCGCGCCTCCTCGCCCTTTCCCGCGAAGGCGAGCGCGGTATAGTCGGCCATGCGGTGGTCGGCCTTCGTCTGGAGCGTGTAGGGCGGCGAGGAGCAGAGATAAAGCTGCCAGCCGAGTTCCAGCACGTTATCCAGCCATTCCTCTTCCGAAGCGGTCGAAACGAGGATGCGGTCGCCGGCAAGCGCGGTCAGTTTCTTGTACATCTCGCGCGGCACGGAATATTTGATGGCGACGACCGTCTCGATATCCGCGAGCCGGTTGCACAGTTCCGGGCTCATCAGGTAGCCGCTGTCGGGATGCGACCAGAGCGCCATGCCGATATCCACCTTGGAGGCGATGGTCTCGTAGTAGCGCAGCAGTGTCTCGTCCTGCTGCTTGAAGAAGTGCAGGATCGGCGCGTGCACGACGATATAGTCGGCGCCGCAGGCCTGCGCATGGCGGGCAAGGTCGATTACCACGTCCATGTTCTGGTCCGAGCAGGACATGATGGTCTGCGCCCGGCCGCCGGTCGCCTCCACGGAGAGGTCGAACATGCGCTTGCGCTCGTCGACGGACATGGAGAAGAACTCGCCCTGCTTGCCGGCGATGAAGAGGCCGTCGATGCCGAGATCACCGATCCAGTGCTCGACATTGCGACGGTAGCCCTCCTCGTCGATCGCGCCATCGGCGGTGAACGGCGTGTTCGCGGCCGCCCAGATGCCCCGCATCGTGGCGCGGGAATGGGCCTTTGCATCCTTGCGGTGATATTTCATGACGCTCCTTGTCGCATTTGCGTTCCGGCGGCGCATGAAGCAGGCCGCATCGAATGGTTCTGGCGACATTTAGCGCAGGATTTTTTTATTCATTAAGCCACATAGTGCGTATATATTCATGCTGAAATCAGTATGGATCACCTATGCTCAACCTGCGTCAAATCAAGTGTTTTCAGGCCGTCGTCGAGCTCGGCAATTTTTCGCGCGCGGCCGAGCGGCTGCGCACCAGCCAGGCGGGAATCTCCCACGCAATCCGCGATCTCGAGGCCCTGCTCGGAACGCGGCTGTTCGACCGCACGACCCGGCGCGTCGAGCTGACCGAGGCCGGCCGCGTCTTTGCCGCCGGAGCCTTGCCGGGACTGGCGGAAATCGAGCGCGCCGTCGATGCTGTGCACGATCTCGGGCAATTGCGCACCGGCCTTGTGCGCATTGCCGCTCCGCCCTTCCTCGGCGCGACGGTGCTGCCGCGCCTGCTGCAGGAGGTCGCGACCGCCCATCCGAACCTCAAGCTCAGGATCGAGGACGTGGTGACGGACCTCATCGCGCCGCGCGTGCGCAGCGGGCTCTGCGACCTCGGCGTCGGCACCTTCGCCAGCGACGAGGACGGGCTGGAGATCCAGCGCGTGCTGCGCGACCAGCTGATGGTTTTCGCGCCCGAGGGACATGCCATCTGTGCAAAGGGCGAGGTGTCCTGGGCCGCGCTCGCCGACCAGGCGATCATCACGCTGACCCGGGAAAGCAACATCCGCCTTCTAACGGAAGTGGGCTTCGAGAGCGCCAACGTGCCGCTGCGGCCCGCCCTCGAAGTGCACCAGATCAACACCGCCCTCGCCCTCGTCGAGCGGGAGGCGGGTCTCGCCATCCTGCCGACCTATGCCTTTGCCGGCCTGAACGGCCGCAAGATCGCGGCGCGGCCGCTGGCCGAACCGTCGATTGCCCGCGACGTGGCGATCATCACGGCACGGGAGCGCACGCCCTCTTCCGCTACGCTCGCGGTGCGCACCCTGCTGCGCAAGGTGCTGCGCGACATGGTGCCGGTGGTGGGGTGAGGAACGCAAGAAGGCCGGAACCGTCAGGTCAACGATTCCGGCCCCAGCCTCGGACGTAGATGCGCGTCAGGCGATGCGCAGCGAGACGTTCTTGATGACCGTATAGTGATGCAGGCCTTCCGCGCCGCCCTCCCGGCCAAGGCCGCTTTCCTTGACGCCGCCGAACGGCGTTTCGGCAACCGAGGCCTCCAGCGTATTGATCGAGAGATTGCCCGCCTCGATGCCCTGCATCAACCGATCCACATTGGCCGTCGAATTGGTGAAGCCATAGGCGGCAAGACCGAAGGGCAGCGCATTCGCCTTGGCGATGGCCTCGTCCACCGAAGCGACCGGATTGATCAGGGCCAGCGGACCGAAGGGCTCTTCGGAAAGCGCCCGGGCATCGTCCGGCAGCTCGGCAATCGCCGTCGGCGCGAAGAAGTAACCCTTGCCGTCGAGACGCCCGCCGCCACAAAGCACCCGCGCGCCCCTGGCGCGGGCATCGTCCACGAGATCCTGCAGGGCGGCGATGCGGCGGTCGTTGGCGACGGGACCCATCTGCGTCGACGCGTCGAGGCCGTCGCCGACCTTGATCGACCGCGCCTTTTTCACAAATGCCTCGACGAAGCGGCTATAAAGCGTCTCATGCACGAAGAACCGCGTCGGCGAGGTGCAGACCTGGCCGGAATTGCGATATTTGCGCGTCGCGCAGGCAAGACCCGCCGCGATGGGGTCCGCATCCTCGCAGACGATGACGGGCGCATGGCCGCCAAGCTCCATGAGCGCCGGCTTCATATATTGCGAGGCGCGCATCGTCAGGTGTTTTCCGACGACGGTCGAGCCGGTGAAGGCGACCATGCGGATGCGGTCCTGCGGGATGAGGTATTCGGAGATCTCGGCGGGATGGCCGAAGACGAGGTTGAGCACGCCGGCAGGCAGGCCCGCATCGTGGAAGGCGCGCGCGATATGGATAACGCCCGTCGGCGTCTCCTCCGAGGCCTTCATGACGATGGAGCAGCCGGCGGCGAGCGCCCCGCCGATCTTGCGGGCCGGCTGACTCATCGGGAAATTCCACGGCGAGAAGGCGGCGACCGGGCCGATCGGCTCGTGCAGCACGATATAGCGGATGCCCGGCGCACTCGGGATGACGCGGCCGTAGAGGCGCACGCATTCGCCGGCATCCCACTCGAAGAACTCGCAGCCGCGGATGACCTCCAGCCGCGCCTCGGCAATCGGCTTGCCGTTTTCCAGCGTGATCGACCGGGCGATTTCTTCCGCGCGCTCGCGCATCAGCTGGGCGGCCTTCAGGATGATGGCCGCGCGCGCGGCCGGCGACGTTTGGCTCCAGACCTTAAACCCCTGCCAGGCCGCCTCCGTCGCGTCGGCAAGGTCGGCCTCGCGGGCCACCGCCACCGTGCCGATGACATCCTCATTGGCGGGGTTAATGACGGCGAGCGTTTCGGAGGTCGCCCTCCACTTGCCGCCGATATAGAGCTGCGCCTGCGTTTCCTGAGCCATGAGATTGCCTTTTCGCCATTCCGTTGGAGGCCGAGCCTTCCGTCCCGCAATGGATGCAATCAGCGGTCTAATATAACAATCCACATAGGTTGAATGAATTGATGTCGAGATGTGATAAGTCCTGGCCGGCTGAGGAACGCGAAAAGGCGCTCTCCCGGCCGGGAAAGCGCCTCTCTGCTTCAATACATGCCTGAGATCAGGTAACGGCGCTGCGCACCGCATAGCGCGCATCGCGCCACGCGCCCGTTTCCAGTACGTCATGCAGCACGTCCACGGCAGTCCAGACATCCGCAAAGCTCGTATAGAGCGGCGTGAAGCCGAATCGGATGGTGGCCGGCGCGCGGAAATCGCCGATGACGCCGCGCTCGATCAGGGCCTGCATGATCTCGTAGGCCCCCTCATGCTCGAAGGAGACCTGGCTGCCGCGCTTTGTGCCGTCGCGCGGACCGACGAGCTTGAGGCCATGCGCGCCGCAGCGCGTCTCGACGAGCGTGATGAAGAGATCGGTGAGCGCGATGCTCTTTCTGCGAACCGCGGCAAGATCGACCTCGTCCCAGAGGTCGAGCGCGGCCGAGAGCGCGCGCAGCGACAGGATCGGCTGCGTGCCGGACAGGAAGGGAAGGACGCCGGCGCCGCCGTCATAGCTGCGCTCGAAGCCGAAGGGGCGCGCGTGGCCCCACCAGCCGCTCAGCGGCTGCCGGGCCTTTTCCTGAAGACGCTTTGCCACATAGATGAAGGCCGGCGCGCCGGGGCCGCCATTGATGTACTTGTAGGTGCAACCCACCGCGAAATCGACATTGCAGCGATCGAGCTCCACCGGCAGCGCACCGGCGGAATGGCAGAGGTCCCAGACGACGAGCGCCCCGGCGTCATGGGCGCGCTTCGTCAGCGCTTCCATGTCGCGCAGCGCGCCGGTCTTGTAGTTGACGTGGTTGACCAGCACCACGGCGACGCTCTCGTCGATCAGGTCCTCGATGCGGGGACCGTCGACGCCTTCCAGCCGCATGACCGTGCCCGGTCGCGTCGCCATCACCCCCTCGGCCATGTAGAGGTCGGTCGGGAAGCTCTCGCTCTCCGCGACGATGACGTTGCGGCCTTCGTTGAGGGCGAGCGCCGCATGCAGCGCCTTGTAGACATTGGTCGAGGTGTTGTCGGTCACGCCCGTCTGGCCGGGGGCGGCGCCGATGAGGCGGCCGACGCGGTCGCCGAGCGTCAGCGGCAGCGCGAACCAGCCGGCGGTGTTCCAGCTGCGAATGAGGTCGCGGCCCCATTCGAGCTTCGCCGCCTTCTCGATCTCGGCATAGGCGGCGTGCAGCGCCGCGCCGAGCGAGTTGCCGTCGAGATAGGTGACGCCCTCGGGCAGGTCGAAGCGGCCCTTGAAGCCCGCGAGCGGGTCGTCGCGATCCAGCGCCTCGACGGCTTTGATATCGATGGTCATGCGGCAGTCCTTCTATTCACGAACGGTTTCGCGGGCGGGCATGGGGCCGCGGGCGCGCTTGAGGGTGGGTAGCGCCAGCATGGCGAGCACGAAGAGGCCGGTGGCAAGCTTCAGGTCGGTCGGCGGCATGCCGGCGGCAAGGCAGAGCGAGACGAGTTGGTAGTAGACGATGGCGCCGACGAAGGGGGCGGCAAGCTGGCGGCGGATGGTCTGCTTGCCGACGATGGCCTCGCCGATCATCAGCGCGGCAAGGCCGTTGATCAGCGTGCCGATGCCCATGTTGACGTCGGCAAAGCCCTGCGACTGCACCATCAGTGCGCCGCTGGTCGCCGAGAAGGCGCCGGCGAGGCCGACCCCGCCGATGGTGGCGGCCCAGATGCTGATGCCCTGCGCCTCCGCCATGTCCGGGTTGGAGCCGACGGCGCGCATGGCCGTGCCCCGCTCCGTGCGGAAATAGAGGTTCAGCAGGCAATAGGCGGCGATGCCGAGCAGGCCGGCGACGACGATCTTGCTGACCGGGAAACCGGGCTCGGCGAAGGGAACGCCGTCGAAGAGGGTCGGCGTGCCGTAGACGGAGAGGTTGGACTTGCCCATGAGCCGCAGGTTGATGCTGTAGAGCATGGTCATCATCAGGATGCCGGCGAGCAGCGTATGGATGCGGAAGCGCAGGTGTACGAAGGCCGTGCAGCTTCCCGCCAGGAACCCGGCAGCCATCGCCACGAGGATGGCAAGCCAGCCCGGTGCCCCGCCGGCCAGCGACAGCGCGCAGACGCAACCGCCTAGCGGGAATGCGCCTTCGCTAGTCAGGTCCGGGAAGTTCAGCGTGCGGAACGGCAGCATAATACCGAGCACGATGAAGGAAAGGATGAGGCTCTGCGCCAGCGTGACCGGCACGAGCGCGATGAAATTCGAAAGTATCGTAGAAACCGTGTCCATGTCCGTCTCAGCTCGCCAGCAGCATGCGGTCGGTCTTCATGCCGAAGTGACCGATCAGTTTGGGAATGGTGACCTCGGCCTTTTCCGCGCCGGTGATTTCGAGCCGCGTCCTGCCGGCGTCGAGCATCACCACGCTATGGCCGAAATCGACAGCGTGCTGCATGTTGTGCGTCACCATCAGCGTGGTGAGATTGAAGGCTTCCACCGCGCGGACCGTCGCCTGCATGACGATGTCGGCGGTGCGCGGATCGAGCGCGGCGGTGTGTTCGTCGAGCAGCAGCAGGTCCGGCTGGTCGCAGGTTGCCATGATCAGCGAGAGCGACTGGCGCTGACCACCCGAAAGCAGCTCGACGCGCGTCTCCAGCCGGTTTTCCAGCCCGAGGTTCAAGGCGGCGAGACGCTCCTTGTAGCTTGCAAGCCGTTTGGCGTTGAGGCCGCGGTTGAGGCCGAGCTTCTTGCCGCGCAGTTCGGCGAGCAGCATGTTTTCAGCGACCGTCATCGAGGCGGCGGTGCCCTTCATCGGGTCCTGGAAGACCCGGGCGACGCGACTTGCGCGCTTGTGCACCGGCAGCGCCGTGACATCGTCGCCATTGATGAGGATCTTTCCCGAATCGAGCATCAGCGCACCGGAAATGGCATTCAGCATGCTGCTCTTGCCGGCGCCGTTCGACCCGATGACGATGGCGAAATTGCCGGTGGGGAGCGTCAGGCTCAGGTCGTTGAGGGCGATCTTCTCGTCGGGCTGGCCCTTGTAGAAGACTTTTCGTGCAGATCGGATTTCAAGCATCCGTTCCTCCTTCGAGCAATTCCGGCAAAAGCGAGAAACGGTTTTGCGTGGGGAATTGCGTAAACAAAGCCTAGCGGACGGAGGCGCTGAGGCCGCCGTCCTGTTGTTGGCGCCGGGTCAGTCGACGATACAGTTGCAGTCGGCGAGCGAAGCGGGGATTTCGATGCCGAAGGCGGCCATGGCCTTCCTCGAGATCAGCGCCTGATGATCCTCATAGGCCGGGCGCACGGGCGCGATGGACTTCGGGTCCTTGCCCTTCAGTACCTCGGCCGCGATCTTGCCGGCGTTCATGCCGACCTGCTCGTAGTTGACGGCAAAGCTTGCCGGCACGAAGCCTTCGAGCACCGCCGTATCGACGGCGTTGACGACGGGAATGCCCGACTGGCGCGCGGCCGCCGCAACGGCGGCGATGGCCGGCTGGATCATGTTCGACGTCGGGCCGTAGATGACGTCCACCTTGCCGGCGAGCGAGGTGATGCGCTGCTGGATGTCGTTGAGGTTGTCGACACCGACCTCGACGACTTCAAACCCTTGCTCCGGCGCGATCTTGCGGATCGATTCGAGCAGCGCCACGTCGTTGGCCTCGCCGGGATTGTAAGGCAGGCCGAGGCGCTTGGCGTTCGGCAGGAGCTTCTTCGTGAAGGCCAGAACCGCCGCCATGTCCTGGCTGTCGGTGGCGCCCGTGATGCCGTCGTCGCCGCTCTCCCAGGAGGGCACCAGCTTGCCGGCGACCGGATCGGTGACGGCCGTGAAGATAACCGGGATACCGGATCCCGCGAGCGCCTTCTTGGCGATCTGCGAAACCGGCGTCGTGACGGTGTAGATCAGCTTCGGCTGTTCGGCCTGCAGCTTCGCGATCATCTGCGGCACGAGCGAGGCGTCGAAATTGGTGTGGCTTTCCGTATAGACGACGTCCTTGCCCTCGACGAAGCCGTTTTCCGACAGCGCCTTCTTGAAGCCGGCGATGGCGGCATTGAGCGGCGGGTGCTCGCCGAAATTGGCGATGCCGACGCGGATCGGATCCGCGGCAGCCGTGCCGATGCCGGCCAGCACCAGGCCGACGGCCATCAGGCCGGTGACAAGTCTCGATTTCGTGGTGGCCATATGTTCCTCCTCCCAGCTGCCCACATGGCAGCGCGGGGGGAAGAAACGCAGTTGCAGCGGTAATGTCAATCATAATATATATAATTATAGCACATGCGGATTATTATATATATTTGTCGAATATATGCCCGCTTCGTATGGTGGCGGCATTCCGGAGGTGGACTTGACCGACAAGCACGAGACCAGCACGAAAACCGAAGCCGCCTATCAGATGTTGCGGACCGATATCCTCAAGACCCGGCTGCAACCGGGCGCGCCGCTGAAACTCGGCCTTTTGAGCCAGGCCTACGATGTCGGCTGGACGCCGTTGCGCGAGGCGCTCTCGCGGCTCGAGGCGGAGCGGCTGGTGGTGGCGATCTCCAATCGCGGCTTCACGGTCGCGCCCGTTTCCCGCGACGAGCTCGAGGATTTGACGAGAGCCCGCGCGGTGGTCGAGATTCCCCTGTTGCTGGAGGCGATCGCGCACGGCGGCGCCGATTGGGAATCGGAAATCGTGACGGCGCACTACCGCCTTTCGCGCTGCAAGACGATCCTCGAGGATTCCTCGGACCTTGCCGTGGATACCTGGATGGAAAAGCACGAGGCCTTCCACGCCGCGCTTCTTAGCGCCGCGCAATCGCGCTGGCTGAAGCGTTTCCGCGCGACGATCTCCGATCAGATGCAGCGCCACTACCGCTTCCTCGCCTTCGCGCCGGCCCTGCGCGCGGCGGCCGGTGAAACCGCCGGCTACGAGGAGGCGATGGCCGCGTTGCACAAGGCGCAGTCGATCGGTCCTCATACCGACCTCATGGATGCGGTGCTCGACCGCAACGCCGACCGCGCCCGCCTGTTGATGGACGAACATTTCGGCTATCCGCTGGAAGTCTACGCCATCGGCGAGGGCGAGGATGCCTCTCCCACAACCCGTAAAAAAGCGGTGGCGCGCGCGCACTCATAGGAAATCCGCATGAATTAATGCGGATTGAGGCGATTGCTATGGGGAAAGCGAGCCTGTTTCATACCCGTCAGCAAACAGGAGCGGCGCGATTGCTGCGGGCGTGAGGGGGCCCGCACGATCCTCATTCTCAACGACCGAATCCGCCATGGACCGCGAAGCCGCCGTTTCGTTTGCCTTGTCCCGCTGCCATGCCTGGAAGCGCGACATTCAACGATATTTCAGGAGGAGACAAAGCCATGTCGAAACGGCTTATCATCGCATGCTCAATCTTGTGTCTGGCGGCCGGAACCGCCCTTGCCGCGGGCTGGGAAAAAGAGGTGCCGACGGAGATCAACATCCAGGATCCACACCTCAAGCGCTGGTCGGAGCTGACCTACGACAAGCTGCCGCCGGTCCTGACCCCCGGCAAGGATTACGGCATGGACCCCGCGACGGGCAAGTTCAAGGCGCCGCGCGCCACGTCGCTCGGCGGCTCGCAAGCCTTCCCCGGCCAACTCACCCATTGGGACGACAAGACGTACAAGAAGAATGTCGAGGAAATCGCCTTCTACCCGCACATCACCTCGCCGTGGCACGCCTGGCCCGACGTCGCGGATTTCGATGGCAAGCGCTACATGTACCTGCATGACCGTGACTATATGCGCGTTCTCGACATCACTGATCCGGCCAAGGCCGAGGTCGTCTATTCCCATGGCGGCGTCTGGGGTCCGGAAGGCTCCAGCGAGGACTGGGACGCCAAGACGGTCAAGGACTATTTCGGCGGCATAACCATCGCCTGGAGCGAAAAGCTGCAGAAGAACGTCGTCGTCGCCTCCTACGAGATCGGCCGCTTCGGCATCCTTGACAACAAGCGCACCCAGCCTGATCTCGTCGAGACGCTGCGCAAGTACAATTCGCTCAAGGGCTTCAAGGTCTACGAGATGAACGGGCCGCTGCCGAGCGACTGGAAGCTGATCGCGACCCGCACCACCGACATCAAGAACCCCGACGCGCCGATCGGCGAGCAGCAGGGTTCGGGCTCGCTCGACGCCCCCGCCTGGTTCGGCGGCAAGTACATGTATCTCTCCGCCGCGCCCGACGACAGCTACGCGCTGACCGAATATCCGGACTATCTTCATTCCCCCGGCTACCAGGCCTGGGACATGTCGGACCCGGCCAATCCGGTTTTCGTCAGCCAGGTCACGGTTCCCGGCCAGGTCGTCGGCGACAAGGCGAGCGAGGACGCCTACCTGATGAACCCGCGCGCCGGCAACCGCACCTCCTGGATGGGTTCGCGCATGCCGCTGTTCCTGCCGAAGCCCGTGGAAAAGGGCGGCAAGATCGGCTTCGGCGCCATGGGCGGCCTCGGCTTCTACACCTTCGACCTGACGAACCCCGGCACGCCTGAAATGCTCGGCCACGTCAACATACCGCCGAGCTTTGCCGGCACGGAGTTCGACAATGCCGATACCAGCCAGTACGAGCGCACCGGCTATGTCTTCGCCAACGGCTATCCGATGAACGCCAACTGCTACGAGCCCTACAAGGACGTGCTGGTCATCGACGCCAAGGATCCGAAGGACCCGAAGGTGGTCGCCACCTTCCCGCGCCCGACCCCGCCGGAAGAAGCCGAATTCACCGACTATTGCCAGCGTCGCGGCAGCTTCGGCCCGAAGCGTTCCGGCACCGCCCACCAGCCGGGCTACGGACGCCAGGGCATCGTGCCCTACGTCTTCTACAATGCGGGCCTGCAGCTCTTCGACGTCAAGGATCCGAAGGAGCCGAAGATCGCCGGCTACTACGTGCCGCGCTTCCCGACGCCCGAGGAAATGCCGGAATACACCTATGAGAACGCCAATTTCGCGGTCTTCACGGAGTATGACCGGAACATCATCTGGCTGATCGGCATCGACGGCATCCGCGCGCTGAAGACGCCGCTGCTCGGCGAGCCGAAAACCGGCCTTGCCGGCGAGGTCTGGCCGCCGCGCGGATAGAACCGGCACTGGCCTGACCTAAGAACCGGCATCGGCGACGATGCCGGCCTTCCTCCGCCTCCCGTCAAGCACGGACCCCGTTCGCCCCCGCGGACGGCGCCGGCGGAGCCTTGCCGATTTTCAAGACAATCACTGAGGGGACCGAACTTAAATGAACCAACGACACACCGTGAAGACGATCCTGGGCGGCACCGCCGCGGCGCTCTGCCTGATGGCCGGCGTGCAGCCGGCGATGGCGGCCGATGCCGAACCGGCCGAATATGTCCGCGTCTGCGACGCCTACGGGCAGGGCTTCTTCTACATGCCCGGCACGGAAACCTGCCTGAAGATCGGCGGCTACATCCGCCACGAGGCCGCCATCGGCGACGACGTCTACTGGGGTGGCTCGCTTGGCGGCCTGACCAGCAAGACACGGGCGACCTTGCGCTTCGACGCCCGCAGCGAAACGGAACTGGGAACGCTGCGCTCCAACATCGAGACGCGCTTCGAATACAAGGCCTCGGGCACGCGCAGCTACGTCTCCGAAGCGCTGATCGAGATCGCCGGCTTCTCGGTCGGCCTGGCCGATTCCCTCTTCGCGAACTGGACCTGGGCCGCCGGCAACGTCGTCTATGACGACGTGATCTACTATTCCGGCGACCGCACCGCGCAGGTAAGCTACACCTACGATTTCGGCAACGGCTTCTCCGCCATGATCGGGGCCGAGGAAGGCACCGGCTCCTGGGAGATGGAGACGGTCGACGCGAGCGGCCTCGCCCGCCGCGACTGGTACGACCTGACAGTGGACAGCGGCCTGCCGCACCTGATCGCCGGCGTCAAATACGAACAGGACTGGGGCATGCTCTTCGGCATGGCGGCCTACGATTCCCGCTACGACGCCTGGGCCTTCAAGGCACGCGTCAATCTCGACGTGACCGACGCGCTTTCGCTGTTCTTCATGGGCAGCTACCAGTCGGACGCCGACAGGCCGAACTATTACGGCAGCTGGTACGGCGACTGGGTCGTATGGGGCGGGCTTTCCGCCAAGGTGAGCGAGAAGGCGACGGTCAACAGCCAGATCGTCTACGAGGAGGACGGCACCTGGGCCACCGCCCTGAACGTCGCCTACGAGGTCGTCCCCGGCTTCAAGATCACCCCAGAGCTGAACTACACCGCCTTTCGCGGTTTCCGCGGCGACGACAACCTTGTCGGCGGCGTCGTCCGCTTCCAGAGAAGCTTCTGAGGACGAGACGAGAGGGCCCGGCGGATCGCCGGGCCTTTGGTTTAAGCGAAAGTGTAGGCCGCAATTGATTCCGGCTTCATCTCGATGGAAAAGCCCGGCAGCGAGGGCGGCATATAGGCGGCGTTCTCGATCCGGCAGGGGTCGATGAAGTGCTCGTGCAGATGATCGACATATTCGATCACCCGGCCCTCCTTCGTGCCCGATATGGCGACGTAGTCGATCATCGACAGGTGCTGCACATATTCGCAAAGGCCGACGCCGCCGGCATGCGGCCAGACGGGCAGGCCGTATTTCGCCGCCATCAGCAGCACGGCCAGCACCTCGTTGAGGCCGCCCATGCGGCATGAATCGATCTGCACGATGTCGATCGCGCCGCCGGCGATCATCTGCTTGAAGACGATGCGGTTCTGGCACATCTCACCGGTCGCCACCTTCACCGGATGCACGGCTTCGCGGATCGCCTTGTGGCCGGCGATATCGTCCGGGCTCGTCGGCTCCTCAATGAAGAACGGCTTGTAGGGCTTCAGTTCCTCCACCCAGTCGATCGCCTGCCCGACCTCCCAGACCTGGTTGGCATCGATCATCATGTAGCGGTCGCCGATCACCTCGCGGGCGATGCGGAGGCGGCGCTTGTCGTCTTCAAGGTCGCGGCCGACCTTCATCTTGATGTGGGTGAATCCCTGATCGACGGCCTCCTGGCAGAGGCGGCGCAGCTTTTCGTCGTCATAGCCGAGCCAGCCGGCCGAGGTCGTGTAGCAGGCGTAACCTTCCTTTTCGAGGGTCGCGATACGCTCCGCCTTGCCGGCGTCCGCCTTCTTCAGAATGGCCAGCGCCTCCTCGGGCGTCAGCGCGTCCGTCAGGTAGCGGAAATCGACGATGGAAAGGATTTCCTCCGGCGTCATGTCGGCGACCAGCCGCCAGACGGGCTTGCCCGCTTCCTTGGCCAAGAGGTCCCAGACCGCGTTGACCACGGCGCCGGTCGCAAGATGCATCGCCCCCTTGTCCGGCCCGATCCAGCGCAACTGGCTGTCGCTCGTCACATGCCGCCAGAAGCGGCCGGGGTTCTCGCGCACCCAGTCGAGATCGAGGCCGACGACCAGATGCCTCATCGCATCGATGGCCGCGCAGCAGATCTCGTTGCCGCGGCCAATGGTGAAGGTCAGGCCATGGCCTTCCAGCCCCGCCCTGTCCGTGCCGAGCACGACATAGGCGGCCGAATAATCCGGGTCGGGATTCATCGCATCCGAGCCGTCGAGGCTTTGCGAAGTGGGGAAGCGCAGGTCGATCGAGCGGAGGCTGGTGATCTTGGTCATGGAACGGCCCTTGGATTGGTCGAATTGACCGCCGGGCTCGGCCGGCGGACGTGTTTGGCTCAGATGGTCCAGCCGCCATCGATGGCGTAGGCCTGGCCCGTCGTGTAGTTGGCGCCCGCGAGGTAGACCGCGAGGTCGGCGATCTCCTCGGGCGTACCGATGCGGCCGATAGGCTGGCGGGCGATGAAGGCGGCGCGCGCGGCCTCATAGTCGCCCTGCGCGCGCAGGCGATCCTGCAGCGAGGGGCTTTCGACCGTGCCGGGGCAGATGCAGTTGCAACGGATGCCCTGCGCGACATAGTCGGCCGCGACCGACTTGGTGAGGCCGACGACGGCTGCCTTGGTGATAGTGTAGGCGGCGCGGTTCGGCACGCCCTTCACGCTGGAGGCAACCGAGGCCATGTTGATGATCGTGCCGTCCTTCCTCTCCAGCATCGCGGGCAGGACGGCCCGGATGGTGCGCACCATGGCGCGCACGTTGAGATCGAAGGCGAAGTCGAGATCCTTGTCCGCCATGTCGAGGATCGAGCCGGCATGCACGAAGCCGGCGCAGTTGAAGAGCACGTCGAACGGGCCGGTCGCCGAAACCACGCGGGTGACCGCTTCGTCGCTCAAGACGTCGAGGACGCAGGTCTCGATATTCCCTTCGCCGGTAAGGCTGTTCAGCGCCTCGGCGTTGATGTCGGTCGCGACGACCTTCGCGCCGGCGCGGGCGAAGGCGATGGCGCTCGCCCGGCCGATGCCCTGGCCGGCGGCGGTGAGGAGGACGCGCTTGTTTTCGAGGGAACGGGACATGATGGCTCCTTGGCAATGGGCTCAAGCGCTCGGGCGGCGCTCGACGACATAGATATGATCGGCGGCGAGAACGACCTCGCCCTTCTGGTTGACGACTTCCGTGCGCTCGATGACGCGGCCGGAGCCCGCTCGCTTGGGATCGTCCTCCTTGCCCGTGATCGTCACGCGGGTGTGGATCGTATCACCAATGAAGACGGGCTTGATAAAGCGCATGCGGTCGTAGCCATAGGAAAAGGCGACCGGATTGATGACGCTTGCCGTCAGGCCGACGCCGATGGAAAATACCATGGTGCCATGGGCGATGCGCTGGCCGAAGGGTTGCGTCTTCATGAACTCCGCGTCCATGTGATGCGGGAAGAAATCGCCCGTATGGCCGGCATGCACGACGAAATCGGTCTCCGTGATCGTTCGGCCGGTCGTCTTGCGGCCGTCCCCGATCTGGTAGTCCTCGAAATATCTGAGCTGCTCCATCGTCCGTTCCTGTCTACGGCCGCGCGGCAAGCGGCGTTGCGGGTGCGGCGCTGGAGGCATAGGCCGCCTCGACAAGCGCCATCGTCATCCAGGCGTCCTCTACCGAGGAGACCAGTTCATCGTCCTCGCCCGAGACGAAGCGCTGGAGGTTCGCTATGCGGCCGACGAAGGCATCCGGAAACCAGGTGCCTTCCAGCGGCACCGGCACCCATCCCTCGCCGCCCTTCGGGTGAATTTCCAGAATGTCCGGCTCGCCGCGCGGATAGTCGAGATTGACGCCGAGCTGGAGATAGGCCGCGCCTTCGGTGCCCGAGACGCGGAACTCGCAGGCCTGATGCCTGCGGCCGAACTTGTGATCGTGGTTGATCGACAGCGCGCAGCGGGCGCGCTCGCCATAGTCGAGGATCGCCGTGGTGCGGGTCTGCGCCATGTGGTGGTTCGGATGGCCGATCGACCTGGCATGCACGCCATCTGGGTCGCCCAGCACCTGGCGGATCACGTCGAGATAGTGGATCGAGTGCATGGCGATCTCGATGCGCGGCAGGCCTTCGAGGAAGGACCAGAGCTGCCAGGGCGTGTCGAGCGCCAGATGGACGTCGAAATCGACGACCTCGCCGAGCAGCCCCTTGGCGATGGCATCCTTCAGCGCCAGCATCATCGGCGCGAAGCGGAGCTGGAAGTTGACCGCGGCCTTGAGTTTCTTCTTCCGGCAGATGTGCAGGATCTCGGTGGCGCCGGCAAGATCCGCCCCCATCGGCTTCTGGATCAGCGTCGCCGCGCCATCCGGCAAGGCTGAAAGCACCCCGGCATGGGCTGCCGGCGGTGTTGCAAGATCGAAGATGGCGTTTTCCACCGAGATCGCCTCCTCGACCGTTCGATAGGCGGCGACGCCCCATTTGTCGGCAAGCGCCTTCGCCTTGTCGTGATCGGGGTCGTACAGGCCGGCAATCGGAAAACCGCCCTTGCGATAGGCGGGATAATGCGCATCGCCGACAATCGACCCGGCCCCGAAGATGACGATCGGGCGCGGCCTGGCCGGCAGCGGCCAGGATTGAGCGAGGGATGTGGGATCAAAGCTCATGGAGCACCCCATGCGGATGGGGGGCGGCCATACCCCCCTCTGCCCTACCGGGCATCTCCCCCTCAAGTGGGGAGAGCGGCAAGAAGTACGAAGCGTGCTCGTTCTGCAGCGTTAATGATGGACGAAACGGTATTCCACCCATTCTCCCCCCTTGAGGGGGAGATGCCCGGCAGGGCAGAGGGGGGTGTGCTACGATCTCGACCTCAAGCATGGAAGAAGACCTCTTCCATGCTTGCCCACCACTCGCCCTCTTTCCGGGTCTCCAGTGGCGCCTGGCAGGGCATGCAGACGGCCCACCATGCCTGTGTCTTCGGGTCGGCTGCCATCTTCGCCATGTCGGCGGCATAATCCTCGCCGTGATATTCGAAGAAGGAGAACAGCAGGTTTTCCGGCTCCTTCAGGAAGATGGAATAGTTCCTGATGTTGCAGGCGGAAATCATCGACAGCACGTCCGGCCAGACGGCGGCGTGCAGGCGCTTGTATTCCGCGATCTTCTCCGGTTTCAGGCCGATCACCATGCCGATGCGCTGCATGTCCTAGATCCCTTCGCGGATTTCGTGTTCGAACTCGCCGATCGAGCGGCTGCGGATGGCGTTCCGGTCCCAGTCGATGCCGAGGCCCGGCGTCATGGGCGCGAGCGCCATGCCGTTCTCGATGGTCATGCGCGAGGTGGTGATGTCGTCGAGCTGCGGGATGTATTCGACATATTTGCCGTTCTGCACCGCGCAGGTGAGGCTGACATGCAGTTCCATCAGGAAATGCGGGCAGACCGGCATGTCGAAGGCCTCCGCCGCATGGGCGACCTTCAGCCAGGGCGTGATGCCGCCGATGCGGCCGGCATCGACCTGCACGATCGAGCAGGCGCCCTTCTGCATGTATTCGCGGAAATGGCGGATGGAATAGAGCGATTCCCCGACGGCGATGGGGGTCGTGGTCGAGCGGTTGAGGCGGACGTGGCCGTCGATATCGTCGGCCGGCAGCGGTTCCTCGATCCAGCCGAGATCGAGCTCGCGCAGGCGCTCGGCCCTGCGGATCGCCTCATCGACGGAAAAGCCCTGGTTGGCGTCGGTCATGATCTCGTAGCCGTCGCCCACCGCCTTGCGCACGGCGGAAAGGCGCGCATAGTCCTCCGCGCCGTGCGACTTGCCGATCTTCACCTTCGAGCCGGTAAAGCCCTTCGCCTTTGCATCCAGCGCATCCTCGACAAGCGCTTCCGTCGGAATGTGCAGCCAGCCGCCCTCGGTCGTGTAGAGCGGGCAGCGGTCCTTGGCTCCACCGGCAAGTTTCCAGAGCGGCAGGTTCTGCTTGCGGGCCCGCAGGTCCCAGAGCGCAGTGTCGATGGCGGCGAGCGCGATGGAGGTGATCGCGCCGATGGTGGTGGCGTGGGTGGCGAATTCCAGTTCATGCCAGATCGCCTCGATCCGGTCGGCATCGCGGCCGATGATCCGCGGCGCGAGATGATCGGCCAGCAGGCGCATGACGGACGATCCGCCCGTGCCGATCGTGTAGCTGTAGCCGGTGCCCACCGCGCCATCGCTGTCGGTTATGGTGACGAGCGGCGTTTCCTGGGAAACGAAACTCTGGATGGCGTCCGTGCGCTCGACCTTCGGGCGAAGGTCGACCATTTTCAGTTCGACGCGTTCGATCCTCGCCATGTCAGCCCCGCAGCGTGCGGCCGCTGTCGCGGTCGAAAAGATGGGCCTGGGAAAGGTCGAAGCAGAACGGCAGCGCATCGCCCGGCGTCAGCCGCCGGGGGTTCAGCATACGGCCGACCCATTCGGCACCGCCGAACGCGGAGAAGACCAGCGTCTCGTTGCCGAGCGGTTCCGTGAGGATCACGTCAAGCTCCTGCCTGTGCACGTCGGCATCCTCGCCGGAATGGATGCCATGGCCGGCGGGATAGAGATCGTCGGGGCGCAGGCCGAACGTCACCTTCTGGCCGGCCGTCACCTTGTCGCGCAAGCGGACGGGAAGCGGCAGGCGGTCGCCATTGGCAAAGACCAGCTGGCCATCGGCGATCTCGGCATCCTTCAGGTTCATCGGCGGCGAGCCGATGAAACCGGCGACGAATTTCGATTGCGGCCGCTGGAAGACATCCTCCGGCGTGCCGACCTGCTCGATATGGCCGTCACGCATGATGACGATGCGGTCGGCGAGCGTCATCGCCTCGACCTGGTCGTGGGTGACGTAGATCACCGTCGATTGCACCTTGGCGTGCAGCTTCTTGATCTCGACGCGCATCTGCGTGCGCAGCTTCGCATCGAGGTTGGAGAGCGGCTCGTCGAACAGGAAGACGTCAGGATCGCGCACGATGGCGCGGCCCATGGCGACGCGCTGGCGCTGGCCGCCGGAAAGCTGCGAGGGGCGTCGGTCGAGCAGATGGACAAGGTCGAGCGTCCTGGCCGCCTCGTCGACGCGCGGGGCGATCTCCTCCGGCTTCATGCCCGCGATCTTCAGCGAGAATCCCATGTTCTCTCGCACCGTCATGTGCGGATAGAGCGCGTAGGACTGGAAGACCATGGCGAGGTTGCGCGAGCGCGGTGGCAGGTCGTTGACGATCTGGCCGCCGATCCTGAGATTGCCGCCGGAAATCGGCTCCAGGCCGGCGATCATGCGCAGCGTCGTCGATTTGCCGCAGCCAGAGGGGCCGACGAGCGCGATGAATTCGCGGTCCGCGACCTCCAGGTCGATGCCGTGCACCACTTCGAGCGAGCCGTAGCGCTTGACCAGCTTTTCAAGGGAAACGGTTGCCATGGATTATCCTTTGACTGCGCCGGAGGTGAGGCCGGAAACGAGATGCTTCTGCACGATGAAGGTCAGCACGAGCGCGGGAATGATCATGATCACCGCCAGCGCGCACATGCCACGCCAGTCGATGGTGAATTCCGACGTGTAGTCGAGCAGGCCGACCGGCAGGGTCTTGGAGGTGACGGAACGGGTGAGCTGGGAAGCTAGCGCGAACTCGTTCCACGAGGTGAGGAAGGCGAAGATGCCGGCCGACGCGATGCCGGGACCGGCCAGCGGGAACTCCACCTGCCAGAAGGCCTGCCAGCGCGTGCAGCCGTCGATCTGCGCCGCCTCCGCCAGATCCTTCGGCACCTGCCGGAAGAAGCCGTCGATCAGCCAGATGGTGAAGGGCACGTTGAGCGCCACATAGGCCATGATCAGCCCGAAATGCGTATCGATGATGCCGAGCCTGGAATAGACGAAGAACAGCGGCAGCGAGAGCGCGATGCCTGGCACCGTGCGCGTCAGCATCAGGCCGAGGAAGATCGACGACTTCGCCTTGAAACGGAAGCGCGCGAAGGCGTAGCCGCCGGCCATGCCGATCGCCAGCGCGATCGCCGTCGAGGTGACGGAGATGATCAGCGAATTGCGGAAATATTCGATGACCGGAATACCGCCCTGCCCGACACCGGAGAACATGGCGACATAGGCATCGAAGGACAGGTTCTCGGGAACCCACACCGGCGGTTTCGCCATGATCTCGACCGTCGGTCGGAAAGAGGCGAGCACGATCCACAGGCCGGGCAGGCAGATAATCGCCATCGCCAGGAACAGGCCGATCTTGTGGGCGGCGGAAAGGAGGATGCCGTTGAAACGGGCTTTTGCGTTGTCGTTCATCTCACCGCTCCCCCTACCACTCGGCCGCGATCTGGGTCCGCGCCGCCGCAAGCTTGCGGAAGAAATAGACGGTGAAGAGGATGGAGAGTAGGATCGCGACATAGGCCATGGCATTGGCAAGGCCCATGCGGGCATCCGCATAGGCGGTGCGCGAGACGAGCGTCCAGAGCAGTTCCGTGCGTTTGGCCGGGCCGCCGTCCGTCATGATCTTCACTATGTCGTAGGCGCGGGCGACATCGAGCGAGCGGATCGTCATGGCGATATAGGCAAAGGGCATGATGAACGGCCAGGTGACATAGCGGAACGTCTGCCAGGGCGTGCAGCCGTCGACGCGCGCCGCCTCGATCGGCTCCTTCGGCATGGCCAGCAGGCCGGCGAGGATGAGGATCGCGAAGACGGACGTGGATGACCAGATTTCGGCAATGAGGATCGCGGTGAAGGCAAGCGAGCCGTCGATCAGCCACGGGATCGCCTGATCGGTCAGGCCGAGCGACTGGAGCGCGTTGTTCACGAGGCCGATATTGTCGTTGAACATGAACTTGAACTGGAAGCCGACGAGGATCGGAGAGAACATCATGGGGAACATCATGATGGTTCTGAGCAGCCGCTGGCCGCGCGTCGCCTTTTCCACAAGCATGGCGAGGCCGAGGCCGAGCAGCATTTCCACGTTGAGCGCGACGGTGAGCAGGAGCACGGTGCGCCCGAACGCCGTCCAGAATTCGATATCCGTCAGGATGCGCGCATAGTTGCGGAAGCCGATGAAATTGTAGAGCGAGGCGGGCTGCGTCAGCCGGAACGACGTGAAGCTCGAATAGAGCGACAGGATCAACGGAATGATGACGACGGCTGCGAGCACCAGAACGGCGGGCAGCAGAAGCAGAAACGGTGCCGGTGGCCTCCAGCCTTTCATGTCGGCTTCTCCTGTCTTCACGGATGCGGAAAGGACGCCGCCCGCCAAAGCCGGCCGGCGGTCTCGTCCTTCAAGATGTCATTAAGGATGGGCGGCGCCGGCCGAACCGGCGCCGCGTCTGGCATTTAGAGCGAGCCGGCGTCTTCGAGGATCTGCGTCGCCTTTTCGGCGGCCGCATCCAGCGCTTCCTTGGAGGTCTTGTCGCCGAGGATGGCGGCCTGGAGCTCCGGATAGACGGCGTTGGAGATCTCGATCCACGACGGCGTCTGCGGCACGGCGAAGGCGTTCTTCGCCGCCTCCTGGAAGGCCGTCAGGACTTCCTTTCGGTAGGGATCGCTTTCAGCCTGCTGGATGTTGTATTCCCAGACGGCAGTGCGCGTCGGCAGCGGGCCGGCCGAGGATTCCAGCTTCTGGCTGTCCTCGTTGGTGAGGAACCAGACGAGCGAGGCGGCGGCCTCCTTGTTGGCGCAGCTTTCCGTGACCGAGAAGCCGTGGTGGCCGGACCAGCCGGTGCGCTTGCCGGAGGAACCGGCCGGCTGCACTTTTACGCCGACATTGCCGGCGACCTTCGACGACTTCGGGTCGTTGAAGAAGCTCGCCCAGCCAGGCCAGTCGAGGTTGACCGCGATCGTGCCGGAGGCAAAGCCCTGGCCGAGGTCGTCCCACAGGTAGTTGGTCGTGCCGGCGGGAACCGCCTTTGCCTTGTAGAGGTTGACGAACCAGTCGAGGGCGCGCACGCCGGCTTCCGAATTGAAGACGGGCTTGCCGTCGGCATCGAGATATTCGCCGCCTTCGGCGACCAGCATCTCATAGAAGCGGCCATTGATCGCCTCTTCCTTGCCGGCATATTGCGTACCGTAGAAATCCGGCGGGCTCGCGAAGAAGGTCGCCTGGTCGGTGACCTGCTGCCAGGTGTCCGGCGGGGCGAGGTCGTAGCCGTATTTCCCCTTGAACGCCGCCTTCTTGGCCTCGTCCTGATAGAGGCTCTTCTGGTAGTAGAGGGCCGAAACATCGAACTGCGCACGCGGCAGCATCACGAGCTTGCCGCCGAGTGTGGAGGCCGCGATGTTGGCCGGCACGAAAGCATCGACCTCTTCCTTCGGCAGCAGCGCGGCAAGGTCGGTGTAGATGTCGGGATATTGCGGCGCGAAGGACGAATGGTTCGAGCCGACGCACCAGGTGATGTTGCCGGTCGCGATGTCCGACTTGATTTCCTTGTCCAGCTCGAAGTGGTTCTTCTTGGAAAGAACGTTCACCTTCGCGCCGGCCGCCTTCTCCCATTCGGCAATGCGCGCATAGAGCGCTTCATACTGCTGCCCGCCGATGAGCTTTGCATCGACGGTCACGCCTTCGAATTTTCCCGGCAGATCGGCAGCGAGCGCAGATCCCGCCCACGCGCAGATCACGGCACCGGCTGCGACACCGGCTAGAAATCTCGACATCTTCTCCTCCCTATGGCTTGACGCCAGCCCTCACCAATAAGAGCTTCATTTATATACAAACCAATTATTCATCCATCGTCAAGCCAAAAGGGCGTTTCGGGATTGTCACGCGGTATTTCTGCGTATATGAATTTACTTATTCACTGGAGGAGTTTTGGGTGTCGGACGAGGAAAACGATCGCTACAGGGCGCCCGCACTCGACAAGGGCCTCGACATCCTGGAACTGTTGGCGGACGTCGACGGCGGCCTGACGCAGGCGGAAATCGCCAAGCGCCTCGATCGCAGCCCGAACGAGTTCTACCGCATGCTCGACCGGCTGGTGAAACGCGGCTACGTCACCCGCATCGACGGCGACCGCTTCTCGCTGACGCTGAAACTCTTCGGCCTAGCCCAGCTTCACGCGCCGGTGCGCCGGCTCGTCTCCTTCGCCGTACCGCTGATGCGCGAGCTCGCCGAGGCTTCCCGCCAAGCCAACCAGCTCGTCGTCTTCGACCGCGGCAATCCCGTGGTCATCGCCCAGCAGGAAGCGCCAGGCTACTGGGGCATCTCCATTCGCGTCGGCTCGCGCATCGGCCTGTTCGACACCGGCTCGGGCCACGCCCTGCTCGCCTTCCGCGCGCCGCAGGAGCGCGAGCGCATGATTGCCGAACATGTCGGCGACGGCGGTGCGGACGGGCGCGTGACGCCGGAATTCCTGTCGCGACTCGACCTAATCCGCACCCGCGGCTACGAAATGATGCCGAGCGCCCAGACGGCCGGCGTCATCAACCTGTCGGCGCCGGTGCTCGGGGCGGACGGCACGGCGATCGCGGCCCTCACCGTGCCCTATATCACGCTGATCAACACGCCCGTCGCGCCTGACATCTCCACGACGATCCAGCTCCTGAGCGACACTACCCGCAACCTCTCGGAAATGGCGGGCGCCGGCTTCAAGGCCGACGAATAAATTCGTATTTGAACGGACGATTCACCTTCCCCTGGCTAACGGAAGCTTTTCAGGAAAAGCGCGTTGAGATCCGCAATGGCCTGCGCCGCAGGCTCGTGGCCGGTCACCGCCTGGTTAATGCGCTGGGATGCGGCCTCCTGGAAGGGCATGTAGCCATCGTGCCGCGGCCGCAGCCAGCCGCCTTCCAGCGTCCGGCGCGTGTTGCGATAGAAGTCCAGCGTGGCGGCATTGGCGCCGGCATCCTCCCATCCCGCGGCATGCCCCGGCTGGCCGCCGGATTGCCAGTAGCGACCTGCCTGCACGATCCCTCCGGCAATCCAGTATGCGAAGTCGATGGCCGCCTCGCGGTTCGTCGAGAAAGAGGAGACGGCGATGCCCGTCCCGCCGAGCGCCGAGCCGACGGGACCATCGGCGCCGGCTACCGGCATGTCGGCAAAGGCGATGCGGTTTGCGCGAAAACCCTCCAGGCTGTAGCTGACATAACCGTAGACCAGCGGCACAAGGCTATGGCGCGCGCCTTCAGCGCCCATACGGTCCAGGACGGCGATCGGATCCATCTCGATGCAGGCAGGATCCATGAGCGCGGCAAGTTCGCGGATCCTCTCGATCGCCTCCACTCCGATTCCGGCATCGATGAACGGCCAGTCCTTCTCCACGGAGCACGGCCGGCCGAGATTGCCGCAGAGCGAGAACAGACACATCAGCGAATGTGGCGGGCGGAGCGGCAGCAGCACCTCGCCGGCTTTCGCGAGGTCTAGAACCTCCTCCCAGCGTGTCGGCGGGGCGGCGAGCCGATCCGGCCGGTAGGCGAGCACCTGCGTCGCCGCATCGATCGGAAAGGCCCATTGGCGGCCCTGCCAGTTGTAGCTCGGAGAGGACGCGCCGACAGACCCGTCCGCCAGCGCGGCGAAGGCCGCTTCTCGGCCCGGCACGTCGAGCGGTGCAAGGCAGCCCTCCCCTGTGATCTGTCCTACATGTGGATGATCGATGACGATAAGGTCGTAGCTGCGGGCGAGTTCCTCGACCGGAAAACTCTCGAAATCCTGCAGCGAACGTTTGTCCCACGCGATGGAGACGCCGGTTTCCGTCAGCCAGTCTCGGGAGGCAGCCACCATCGGGTCATAGCCGCGCGGATGGCTCCAGGTCATTCCCTTGAGGGTGATGCTCATTTTGCAAACTCCGCCCGAATGTCTGAGGTATGCTCGCCGACACGCGGCGCCGCGCGACCGCCTTTCGGCCGGCGTCCATCAACGCGCACGGGGCATCGTGTCGTGCCGACCGATACGTCATCCTCCCGCGTAACGGTCTGGAGCATGTCGAGAATGCGGAAACCGTCGCTCGCCATAAGCTCCGGCCATTCGAGAACCTTGGAACACCAGATATCGGCCGGTTCGAGAATGGAAAGCCAATGATCGACGGTTTCTCCGGCGATGCGCGCGGCAATGATCTGCTTGATCGCATCGCGCGCGGTGAACCAAGCCTTGCTGTCGTCGCGATAGGGCTCAAGCGCCTCGATCTGCAACAGGTCCTGCAGCCGGCCGATCGGCGTCATGGCGAGCGCCAAATATCCGTCTTTCGCCGGATAGACACCGTAGGGCGCGGAGAGATAGGCATGGGCGCTGCGAAAATCGGAGCGTCTGGGCTTGCGCCCCCCATCGTTCAAATGCGTGGTCAGCACCTCGAACTGGAAGTCCACCAGGCTTTCAAGAAGGCTCGTCTGGATGAAGGCGCCCTTGCCGGAAATCCCGCGCCGCACGAGCGCGGCCAGGATACCCTGGCAGGCATTGGCGCCGGCAAGCATGTCGGCGACCGCGAGGCCAAAGGGCACCGGCCCCTGCTCTTCGTCGCCGTTCAGCCACATCAGGCCGGAGCGCGCCTGCGCAAGAAGATCCTGCCCCGGCCGCATGACCCAGGGACCATCCTCGCCGTAACCGCTGATCGAAGCATAGACGATGGCCGGATTGATCGTCTTCACCGCCGCGTAATCAAGACCGAGGCGCTCGATGACACCCGGCCGGAAGTTCTGGATGAGCACGTCTGCTTTCGCGAGGAGCCTGCGCAGGAAGGCAAGGTCATCGGGGTTCTTGAGGTCGATGCCGAGGCTTTCCTTGCCGCGGTTGATGGCGTGGAAGAGCGTGGAATCGCCGCCGACCTCCGTGTCGCTGAGATAGAGCCGGCGGGAAAGGTCGCCGCCGTCCGGCCGCTCGATCTTGATGACCCGGGCGCCGAGATCGAGCAGCCGCAGCGAACAATAGGGGCCGGAAAGAAACTGGCTCATATCGACCACGGTGAGGCCGGCCAGCAATCCGGTTTCATCCTGCATCGCGTTTTCCTCCTCATCGGAAGCCCGACTGAAGGCTTCCAAAATTCTTATGTAAATTTCTCCTTCATATATGAGATTGACGCGAATGCTTGTCAACGACTGAATCCGGCCCGCGCCTTTTCACAGTCGTGCGCCGCCTCGGCCGCATCATCACCGTGCCGCAGGCCGCTCTGAGAATATTGAAACGGGGGCAAGCGCCGCATTCCGCATGGAGCCTGCTTCTTCGCCCCATGCGCGCCGCACCTAACAAATCGTAAAGACCGCAAGGACGGTTTTAAATGTATATTAATGCAGTTTTAATCGCGCACGGCTGACCGGCCAGTCTTTCCTTGGTTTCCAGCCCCTGCGCATGCAGGCTTCCCTCGCCCGGGCCGGCACATCCTGCCGTTCGATCATGGCGGCGTAGGCGAAGGTTGTGTTGAAGTGATTTCTTTTGTCATCCGGCTCCAGAGCCGCGCTCATTTCACCATCCGGCGCAAGGCGGGCGCCGACGGCGGCGCCTTCATCGGCACCAATGCGCGCCGCAGGAAACAGGCGCGGCGGCGTCTGGCGATCGTCATCGCCGCCTTCATCGCGGCCTATCTCGTCATCGGCACGCGCCTCGTCCAGTACGGCCTCTCCGAGCCCGTCCTGTCCGCATCGATTGCGGGAAACGTCCACGCGGTCGCCTCCCGTCCCAACATCGTCGACCGGAACGGGCTGCTGCTGGCGACCGATCTCAACATGGTCTCGCTCTACGCCGATCCTCGCCGCATCGTCGATGCCGACGAGGTCGTGGAAAAGCTCGCGCTGGTCATCCCGAACCTCGACTGGAGCGACACGCACAGGAAATTGCGCTCGGACAGCGGATTCCAGTGGCTGCGGCGCCAGCTCACGCCCAAGCAGCAGGCGGACATTCTCGCCCTCGGCCTTCCCGGACTCGGTTTCAGGCCGGAAAAGCGACGCTTCTATCCGGGCGGCGTCATGGCCTCGCACATCGTCGGTCACGTCAATGTCGACAACCAGGGCCTTGCGGGCATGGAACGCTATCTCGACCAGCAGGGGCTCGCGGACCTCCGGGCGGCCGGCCTCACCCACGACACGCGCCTGGAACCGGTCAGACTGTCGATCGACCTGCGCGTCCAGAACATCGTGCGCGACGTCGCGGCAAAGGCGATGGCCGACTATCAGGCCGAGGCGGCCGGCGCGGTGATCCTCGACGTTGAGACCGGCGAAGTGCTGGCCATGGCATCCGTTCCCGACTACGACCCCAACGAGCCCTCCCGCACCCTGCCGGACGGCCGCGTCGACAAGGAATACGAAAAAGGCTGGTTCAACCGCATCAGCAACGCCACTTTCGAGATGGGCTCGACGTTCAAGAGCTTCACGCTGGCGATGGGGCTGGATGCAGGCGGCATCACGCTCAATTCCGTCGTCGATGCCTCCCGTCCCATTCGCATGGGCGGCTTCACCATCCGCGATTTCAAGGGCAAGAACCGCCCGCTCTCCATTCCCGAGGTCTTCCAGTATTCCTCGAACATCGGCACTGCTGCGGTGGCGGACATGGTCGGCATTGATGGTCACCAGCAATTCCTGACGCGGCTCGGCCTGCTGTCGAGGGTGGAAACGGAAATGCCGGGCGTTGCGACACCGACCCAGCCGCGAACCTGGAAGAAGATCAATTCCGTCACGATCTCCTTCGGCCACGGCGTGGCGACGACGCCCTTGCAGACCGCCGTCGCCGCCGCCGCGCTGATGAACGGCGGCTACCTCGTTCCGCCGACCTTCCTGACCCGCACGCCGGAAGAGGCAAAGTCGCTCGCCCGGCGCGTCATCAAGGAAACGACGAGCGCGGACATGCGCTTCCTCTATGATTGGAACGGCCGGAACGGATCGGGCCGGCATGCACAGGTCGAAGGTTTCCACATCGGCGGCAAGACCGGAACGGCCGACAAGGTGATCAACGGGCGATACGCCAAGAACATCAACTTCAACGCCTTCGTCGCCGCCTTCCCCATGGACAAGCCGCGCTACGTCGTCCTCACCATCATCGATGCGCCGCGCACCGGCGAGAATGGCGGACGAACCGCGGCCTCCACGGCGGCGCCGATGATCAAGGCCATCCTCCGCCGCGTCGCGCCGCTGCTCGGCGTCAAGCCGCGCTTCGGTGAGCCCGAGGCGGAGATACGGCTGGTCGACTACTGAGCCGCCTTCCCCTTGATGTGGCCGGTGGGCAACGCCGTCGTATACTTGATCTGGCTGAGGGCGAAGCTCGAGCGGATGTTGGCGACGCCGGGGATCAGCGTCAGGAAATCGACCACGAGGGCCTGGAATTTCGTCAGATCCTCGACGACCACCCGCAGCATATAATCCGCCTCCCCCGTCATCAGGTAGCACTCGACGATTTCCGGCTTGGTGCGGATCGCGGCGTTGAAGACGTCCAGGGACTGCCGGTCCTGCTGCTTGAGCGAGACCTGCACGAAGACGTTGACGGCGAGCCCCAGGGACGGCGCGTCGACCAGCGCCACCGTGCCCTTGATGACGCCGCTTTCCTTCAAGTCGTTGACACGCCGCCAACACGGCGAGGCTGACAGCCCTGTGGCCTCGGCGAGATCGGAAATGCTCATCTCCGCATTCTGCTGCAGGAGATCGAGGATACGGAGAGAGGCGGCGTCCAGTAGGGGCTTCGAAACAGGCATGATTGACCGGTAGATGAGATTTTTCCGGTAATTCCTTTCGCAATTTCACCACATGGCGTCAACTAAGGTCAGATTTTCCGCGAAAGCCGGGCTAGTTTTCCCGGCGGAGCCATGAGGAGGAGAACTGCAAATGAATGGATCAACCTTGCCGCCAGAGGCACTGGCGAACCTGAAGGCGCTGGAGCGACAGGTCCTGTGGCATGCCTGCTGGATGATCCACAACGCCAATCACCTGCGCGAGAAGGGCGAGGTGAAGGTCGGCGGCCACCAGGCCTCGTCCGCCTCCCTCACCTCGATCATGACGGCGCTCTATTTCCATGTGCTGCGGCCTGAGGACCGCGTCGCGGTCAAGCCGCATGCCTCTCCGGTCTTCCATGGCATCCAGTATCTCATGGGCAACCAGACACGCGAGAAGCTCGAGAATTTCCGCGGCTTCGGCGGCGCGCAATCCTATCCGAGCCGCACCAAGGATATCGACGACGTCGACTTCTCCACCGGATCCGTCGGGCTCGGCGTGGCGATCACCGCCTTCGCCTCCATCGTGCAGGACTATATCGCCGCCAAGTCATGGTCGAAAGAACGCCCGCAGGGCCGCATGATCGCGCTGGTCGGCGATGCGGAGCTTGACGAGGGCAATATCTACGAGTGCCTGCAGGAGGGTTGGAAACACGACCTGCGCAACACCTGGTGGGTCATCGACTACAACCGCCAGAGCCTCGACGGCGTCGTGCGCGAGGGCCTGTGGCAACGCATCGAGGGCATCTTCACTGCCTTCGGCTGGGACGTGAAGGTGCTGAAATACGGCGCCCTCCAGGAGGCGGCCTTCCAGGAGCCAGGTGGCGAAGCGCTGCGCGGCTGGATCGACCGCTGCCCGAACCAGCTCTATTCGGCGCTGACCTTCCAGGGCGGGGCCGCCTGGCGCAAACGTCTCGCCGACGAGATCGGCACGGAACCGGGCGTCGCCCACCTGCTTGCCGCGCGTAGCGACGACGCGCTTTCCGATCTCATGAACAATCTCGGCGGCCACTGCCTGGAAACGCTGATCCGCACCTTCGAGAGCATCGACCACGACCGGCCGACCGTCTTCCTCGCCTATACGATCAAGGGCTGGGGCACGCCGCTGGCTGGCCACAAGGACAACCACGCCGGGCTGATGACCAAGGCGCAGATGGAGCTTTTCCAGGGCCGCATCGGCGTCAGCGCCGGAGAGGAATGGGAAAAATTCGGCGCGATCCCCTCGCCCGGGCCGGTGCGCGCCTTCCTGAAGAAAGTGCCCTTCTTCGCAGAGGGCCCGCGGCGCTTCGCCTCGCCCGCCCTGCCCGCGTCCGGCCCGGTCTTCCTCGACGATCGCGAACTGTCGACGCAGGCCGGCTTCGGCAAGATCCTCGATGCGCTCGCCAAGCGCGACGACGCGCTTTCGGCGCGCATCGTCACCACGGCGCCGGATGTGACGGTCTCGACCAATCTCGGCCCCTGGGTCAACCGGCGCGGCCTCTTCGCCCGCGAACGGCTGGCCGACACGTTCCGCGACGAGCGGGTGCCCTCGGCGCAGAAATGGGAATTCGGCCCGTCCGGCCAGCATATCGAGCTCGGCATCGCCGAGATGAACCTCTTCCTGCTGCTCGGCGCCGCCGGCCTTTCCCATTCGCTGTTCGGCGAACGCCTCCTGCCGATCGGCACGGTCTACGATCCCTTCGTGGCGCGCGGACTCGATGCGCTCAACTATGCCTGCTACCAGGATGCCCGCTTCATGATCGTCGGCACGCCGTCGGGCGTGACGCTGGCGCCGGAAGGCGGCGCGCACCAGTCGATCGGCTCGCAGCTCATCGGCATGAGCCAGGATGGGCTGGCGAGCTTCGAGCCCGCCTATCTCGACGAACTCTCCGTGATCATGGACTGGTCCTTCGACTACATGCAGCGCGATGGCGAGAGCGCGCATGACAGGCGCACATGGCTGCGCGACGGGACCGGCGGGTCGGTCTATCTGCGCCTGACGACGCGACCGCTGGAGCAGATCGCGCTCCGCCGCGAGGATCCGGCCTTCCGGCAGGGCGTGATCGACGGGGCCTACTGGCTGCGCGCGCCCTCCGCCCGCACCCGCATCGTGCTCGCCTACCAGGGCTGCGTCGCACCGGAAGTGCTGATGGCGGCCGGGCGTCTGACCGAGCGCCACGGCGACATCGCCGTGCTCGCCGTCACCTCCGCCGACCGGCTTAACGCAGGCTGGACGGCGGCGCAGCGCGCGCGCCGCCACGGTGATGCGAGCGCCCGCAGCCATGCCGAGACGCTGCTTGGCGCCGTCTCGCGCACGGCAAGCCTCATCACCGTCACCGACGGCCACCCGGCAACGCTCGGCTGGCTCGGCTCGGTGCAAGGCCATCGCACGGTCTCGCTCGGCGTCGAGCATTTCGGCCAGACCGGCACCATCGCCGACCTCTACGCCCATTTCGGCATCGACACGCAGGCCATCATCGAAGCGGCCGATTCCATTACGCAGGCAGACGCGATGCCAACGCGGGCAAGCGTCGGTTGAGGTCATGGCCGGCAAGGCGTTCAGCTTTGCCGGCCGTCTCAGCCTTGGGCCGACTACTCGCGCTCAAGATGCCGCCCGTTCCTAGAACCTGACCTTGAGATCGGCCTTGACGGACTGGTCCAGCGCCCCCGCGCCGAACTGTCCGCCATACGCAACACCGAGCGTCGCAGTCGGCGACAGTGCCAGATCGAGGCCGGCTTCGATGATTGCCGCGTCGCGCGCGAGCGGAACGCCGCCGATGGAAAAGGCATTGCCCCCGGCGGCATAGCGCATCGACGCATTCGGTGTGACGTCACCATAGGCGTGGCGCCAACCGAGCATTCCCTTGAGCGTCACGGCGGTGTTGTTCACATCAAGGCGCGTCGAGGCACGCAAACCGAGCGTGGTGAAGGCGGCGTCCGTGTTGCTCGAAGCATGGGACAGAGCCGCCGCGCCGCCCTTCTCGGTGAAGCTCTCGGTTTGCAGATTGACATAGGCGAGATTGGCGAACGGTTCGAGCGCGACATTGCCGACCTGCATCCGGTAACCGACTTCGCCGAAAACCTGCGCCGTCCCGGCATCGTAGTCGCCAGCAAGGGCGTCGTTGAAGCCGGCGAAGGAAACCGACCGCCCGGTGGACGCGTCGTGCCACGTATAGGCCGCGCCGGTATGGACGGCGAGACCGTTCCACTCCGCTCCGCCATAGAGGCCGAGATGGTAGTTTTCGCTCGAACCGGAAGAATGGCGGTCCTTCGCATCGAAATCCGTGCGGCTGTATCCCGCCAGCGCGCCGAAGCGCCAGGTGTCGAACGCCATTCCGTCCGCGCCGATGAAGAAACCGCCGACGGACCTGTCCAGGCGCGCGGCATTGCCGTCGCTGTTCCAGCGGCCCCACGAACCGAAACCGTGGCTCCAGATCGCCTTATCGTTCAGGCCATACCCTGTCCCCGCATCCGCGACGGAGGGGGCGGTGCGGAAACGGTTGCCCACGGCGTCGCGCAGAAAGCGGCTGTCTTCCAGCATCGCGCTCTTGGCCGAGGCGTGGATTTCGCCCGAGAGCTGGTCATAGGCATCCCTCGCCGCCTCGACACTGCCAAGAGCGGCGACCGCGGCGAAGACATTGCCCCCACCGAGCGACTGTATTCCTTCGGCGGATGCTTTCTGATTGGGCGTCAGGGCGACATCGGCAAAGCCCGTGGTCTGTGCCAGCGTCAGCACGACGTCATTGGCGCCGTAGGCCAGGGACGGCGTGATGAAGATTGAATTTCCGAACGTGGCCCCGGTGAACGTTCCGGCAACACCACCGGTGGCGGTGAGGATCGTATAGGGCGTATCGAGAAGGAAATCGGCATGGGGCGTGACCGATACCGTGCCACCGTTGATGGTCGCCGCGCCGGAGGACGCCAACAGATCGTTGTTTCCCGACCCGTCCACATCGACGTGGTATAGCGATCCCGGGTGGAAGAGTATGTTTGCGGCACTGAGCGTTGCGATGCCGCTTCCGGGCGAAAGAGCGCTACCGGTGTTCAGCGTTACGTCACCGAGACTTCCCGCCCCTGCGAGCGTGCCGCCGGAGAGCACCGACACGTCACCGGCGAGGACGGCGTTGGCGACCAGAGTGGCGCCATCCCCGATGGTCGTGGTGCCGGAAAACAGCGGTGAATCGGTCACGAAAGCCGTCGTTCCCGAAATGAGATCGATAGAACCCGCGCCGTTGACCGCCGTGGCGAAGGTGTAGTTTGCATCGGTGTGATTGAAGACCAATCGGCCATCGCCGGCGCCGAACTGGAGGACGGACGCAAACAGATCGCCGGCTGCCGTCGCCTGCGATCCCGCTGCTGCGCCGATATTGACGACACCGGTGGAACCGGCGTTCGCGGCGACGTCAACCGAGCCGTTGCCGACCAATGCCCAGACGGCGGCATGATCGGAAATCGTCAGTGCCCCGTCGCCCTCAATGCCCACGGCGAGGATTCCGTTGGCATACCATGTCGTTCCACTGCCGCGCACGAACACCGAACCATCGGATCCCGCCCCGAGACCGATCGCATTGTTGACCGACTCGAAGCGCGCACCGTTCTGAGCCTCGATGGAGCCCTGCCCCTCGTTGCCGACGAGGATATTGCCGCTATTGTGCCAGTAGGTGTTGGCGCCCGCCAGGTTGACCGATCCGGAACTTCCGGCCTCGTGGCCCAAGGAGGTATCGAGCGTCTCGATGACGGTACCGTTCGAGGCGATCAGGCTTCCCTTGCCGAATTCCCCCAGCACCATCATGCGGCCCGTGATCTTGGTGCCTGCTCCCGTCGCCAGCATGCCGGCTTCGCCGCTTGCCGCCACGCCCAGGACGATATCGTGACCGGCGCTGCCGAGCTGCCCGCCATCCTCGACCCAGATGTATCCGTAGCCATCGACGCCCGCGCGTAGCGTTCCATAGGTCGCCCGCGATCCGGCGCCATTGACGACGAGGGTGCCATTGCCCGTCAGGCCATTACCCAGAACGAGGTCCTGCGCGACGTCGAAACCGGCTCCGTCGCGGACTTGGAGGTCCCCGTTTCCGGCATCGCCGACAAACGCGTTGTTTGTCGCATTCCATTGGGTTTGCGATCCGGAAATCGTGACGTATCCGCTCTGATGGGTACCAAAGCCGACCCTGAGATCACCGCCATGGCTCGCAGTCGCGCCATCCTCCAGATAGACCCTTCCCGTACCCTGGGAGCCGACCGTGACCTGCTGCGTCGTCGTCCAGGTCGTTCCGTCGCCGGTCACGCGGAGCGTGCCGTCGCCTCCGGCAAAATGCCCAAGGATAAGCCCTCCGCTCGAGGTCAGCGATGCGCCAGCCTCCACGGTGAGCAGCCCGGTTCCCTCAAGGCCGATCCGCACCAGGCCGCCGGCAGCGTCCAGGGATGCGTTCGCGCCCGACACCGTCACCGTACCGTTCGAGGAAGCGAACTCGCCGATCTCCACGGTGTCCGCAATCACGCTCGCGCCGCTCTGCACGAACAGTGCGCCCGATCCCATCTGGCCGACGACAAGCCCTACCGGGCCAAGATTCCACGGCGAATTGTGGTCTCCGGGGACGGTTACCGTTTGTCCGCCGTCGATGATCTCCTGCGCCAGGGCGGCATTGGCCACCAGTCCGAGCGCAACCGATGACGTGCCGGCCAGAATGGCCCGCCAGGCGCAACCGCGCCGAAGGCGGCTGCGCAACATCACCGAAACGGCTTGACGGGACTGTTCGCTCCCGGATCGAATGGAACGAAGATATTCAAATGCCAT